>JBFFVR010000047.1:0-8720 GCA_041570685.1 Promineifilaceae bacterium (SeqCode) | reverse complement strand
CTGTGAGCGACCACGATGCGGTCAAATTTATTTATGCAGCGGGGGGGCTGCTCTGGCGTGATTCAGCCCAGGGAAGGCAAATCCTCGTCATTCATCGCCTACGTTACGACGACTGGTCGCTGCCAAAAGGCAAATTGGAGAGCGGAGAGGGCTGGGAAGAGGCTGCATTGCGCGAAATCAAAGAAGAAACACATTATGAAGCCAATCTAGAGAGCTTTGCCGGTGTGACAACCTATATGCATGGCAAACGACCAAAAGTTGTCTTATTTTGGAATATGACCCCCTTAAGCCTCGCAAAACCGGATCAATCGTTAGCGGAAGAAGAGCTGGAGGTTAGTGAAGCACGCTGGGTGAGTGTGGAGGAGGCGACAAAACTGCTTGACTACACAAGCGAAGCGACATTAGTCCGCCAGAACATGAAAACTTTTTTTGCTGAAGAAGCATCTGAAAATGGGGGGAGTGAAGAGCCGTCTTATGAGTAATTGATGACAGGTTTCGTATTTCGGGGTTGATGTTCTAAAATCAAAGTGTGAGCAACTTGGTCCGAATAAGGCAATATTGGTTGTTTGTCTTGCTATTGTCATTGCTGTTGGCGGCTTGTTCGCGACTGCAAAGCGCCAGCGAGAGCACTGTGCCAACAAGCCCAATTGTGGCCACCTCGACGGCTTTTTCACCGGCTACGCCAACAGCGGATGTTGATCCTACTGAGGCGCCTTCCCCTACCCCAGACATCCCGGATCCCTCGATAAAGGTCGAAGATCAACAGCTCGACGAGAATGGCCAGCTCTTGATTGATCGCGTGGTGTCGCCGGTTGAAGGTTGGCTGGTGATACAACAGGAAGAGGATGGCCGGGCCGGGGGAATTCTCGCTAATGCGAGCATCGCAGTCGGAGAGAACAGAACACTAGAAATCGAAGTGGATCCACTAGCACTTGGAGACGGTCTTTATGCCTCTCTCTTTATTGATGAAGGCCAGCCCGGCGTTTTTGAATATCCCGGACCAGATGTCCCGATGCTAAATGAATCCGAGCCGGTTAGTGAATACTTTGCAGTGGAAGTGGAGTTAATGCAGTCAAGCATTACAGTCCAGGATCAGGATCTCGGCGAGACTGGGCAAGTCATTCTGGATGAGGTAATCGCTGCTTCTTCTGGCTGGGTTGGCATTCATACGAATGACCAGGGTCAGCCTGGCACGATGCTAGCCTACGCCCCTATCGTCAAAGGCCGCAACGAAGCCATCTCTCTAACCGTTAATAGGTTTGAGGCGACGCCAACACTTCATGTGGTCCTTTATGAAGACGCCGGTGAGGAAGATGTTTTTGAAAACAGCGGAGTCGACCAGCCTGTTTCGCTTCAAGAAAATGTCCAATTTGAATCGTTTGAAGCCCTTTTTCCACTAGATGTTTTCGTTATTAACCAGCCCCTCGCAGATGGCACAGTTAGCGTCGAACAGGCTACCAGCTTTGGACCTGGATGGCTGGTGATCTACAATGATGACGAAGGGGAACTCGGCAATATCATCGGCCAGGCACCCCTGGAGAAAGGAATCAATAAGCAAATAGAGGTTGAAGTTGTCGAATCCGCCATGACGCCACTCCTTTACATTATGCTTCATCAGGATTTAGAAATCGAAGGGACCTTTGATTATCCGCAAAGCGATCCACCGGCGAGATACCAAGAGAGGTTGCCAAATCCTTTTGAATTTCGGACTGACACAGGAAACTATTTGATTACCGAAGATCAAGAACTTGGTGATACCCAGACAGTCAATATCTCTTTGATTGTAGTAGATGTAGCTGCCTGGGTGGTAATAAGGGGCGACGTATCGGGCGAGCAAGGAGAAATCGCCGGCATGGCCTGGATTCCAGCTGGAATAACGCGGGATCTAGAGATTGAAGTTGATCCTGAACTGATTACGTCGACACTCTACGCAATTCTGCACTTGGATGCTGTCCAATCAAAAGAGTTTAATTATCCTGAGGGCTTAGACATTCCTTTACAGCGAAACCGGGCAATCATACAGTCGCCCTTTGCTTTGTTAGATGAAATGGACAATCGGTGATTTGAGACTCTTTTCGCCAAAATGAACTAACTTTTCCATGTCCTATTCAACCATTTGCAATAAGAGAATCTATTTCGCGATAATCGCTCTCCTTGGCTTGATAGCACTGTCTTCTGCTTGCCAACCGGGCAATGAAGCCACCCCGTTTCCCACGGAGTCACCTGTCGCAGCAACGCCAATTCAAGCCTTGCTGCAGACCAGGATGATTACGCAGGAAGGAACAAATAATGCCGAAGAACCAGGAACGAGTACGCCGCGAAGTCTGACCCGGCCGACCGAAACGGCAATCATTTCATCCCCAACAGCGTCCCCCGGACCTTCGGTAACACCCACCCCTTTACCTGAACCAACTTTTTATGAAATTCAATCTGGCGATACCTTGATCGGCATCGCAGAACAATTTGATTTATCGGCCGATGAGCTGGTTCTTGCTAATGGTTTTACCAGTTTAGGTGAAGTTGCCTTAGTAGTTGGCAATGAGCTTCAAATACCTAGTTGCGAAGCACACCAAATAATGCCCGGCAACACCTTAACAAGTATCGCTCAACTCTGTGGCGTCACGCTTGACGAACTAATAATCGCCAATATTAAGGGGCTTGCCTCAATTGGTACGCTAGAAGGCGTACCTCTGGGATTTGTTTTGTATATTCCAGAGGCCACTTTTTCTGATGATGAGATCGATTGTAATGTCCAGCCGGCCAGGGCACAGGTGATTGAATACCAGCCAAGCGAGGGAGAAGGTCCTTTTTGCCTTGGCCAGAAATTTAGTGTTGCGGCAACGGCGATAATCCAAGGCAATGTGGAACGCCTGACTGCAAGCGAGAGCTATGGAGAAATTCCTCTACTGATTCCGCCACGAAACGGCGCCCTCTATCGAATTGGGCCCGACGATATCCAAAATGGGGTAACGGTCGAAGATATTGCGAATTGGTATGACGTCGAACCCGATGCCATCACCGATTGGAATGGAAATCTCGTCGGGGATCCCTTGCGCGATGGACAGCAATTATTCATAGATGGGGCCAATCTGAATTTCGGACTTTTTAGATCCCAATCAGAATCGGCCGACTCTTCCGAATAATCGACGCTTTAGCCGGGCAACAAGCCTTACAGGGCAGATATTCTTGCTTGGCGAAAATCACATCTGCAGCATCGTTTCTCTAACCAGACCAACCATGTCGCCAAGCACACCGGCGGCCGTCATTTCCACACCAGAACCTTTTCCCCCTATCATCAGCGGTTCGTCGCTGTAATGATCGGTGCGGAAGTTAATATATTTCAAATCCGCCAATGGAGCTCCCTGCTTTATTCCTTGCAAACCAACTGATCCGCCGTTGGCATCTACATGAGCGATGTATCGTAATACTTGATCCTTTTCCCGGGCACTTTCTACACGATCGCGAATGACCGGATCCATAGCGATGGCCGCTTCCATAAATTCCCGAATCGATAAGTGGGCTAATGAAGAATGATAAAGCGGTTCGACCTGGATCTCATTTTCATTTAGGTGCCAACCGGCCAACCGGCCAAGAATCATGATCTTGCGCATCACGTCCAGTCCGCCAAGATCATCGCGCGGATCTGGCTCCGTATAGCCTTTGGCCTTAGCTTCGGCCAAAGCCATCGAGAAAGGAATGTCATCATCCAACCGGCTACAAATGTAGCCCAAAGTACCACTCAGTTGTCCCTGAATTTCATAAACGGGATCGCCGGTATCATTCAGATAGCGCAAGGTTGCGATTACTGGTTGTCCACCACCCACAGTCGACTCATAACGAACTAAAGGATGTTCATAATAGCGGCGAGCGATTTCCCAAGAACCGGCTAAGGGTTTCTTGTTGGCGAGGACCACACCATAGTCTAACTCAAGGGCCTGATCGATCGTTTCTTCCATGCCGGTCGCAGCGGTAACGTCGACAATAAGCACTTCATCCATCCCGGCCGAAGTCACCATTTGGAGGACATCCTGGTTTACAGGCCGATCTTCTCCAATTTTCTGGCCATTCTTTTTGGCAGCGATCGCGCTTTGAAGTTGCTCGTCGTTTAATCCTGCTGGCTGCCACATCCAACTTTGACTATCGAGTAAAGCAACGACATCAAATTGGCAATGATTGCGATTGGCAACTACCTCTCGCGTGTTCATCAGCTGCCGCAACAGCTCACTGCCAACTCCTCCAGCTCCAAACACAACCACAGAAATATGCTTCATTTACCCTCCAAATTTTCGAAAACCAAAGGCCCCGCTCCAGATGGAACAGGGCCTTTGTGTTTGCACCGTAGCACTAAGACTCACAAGGAGGCAGTGCTACGGTGCGTTTAGATAAGTAACTATCCATAAGCACCACCTCCTCTTTATAAAGGATAGCAGCGCGGGCGGTTTCATAATCTACACCCACAGGATCAATAGAATAATGCTTTCATTATAGCGGGCAAAGATCGGCTGTCAATCTAAAAAGCGTAAATAATCAGTATTTTCACTCGGCGCCAGTTGATTCCGCGGGAGCTAATAGGAAAATTTGTCTAGTCGAGTTAATCAACTCTTTCCTCGTTTTACCAACCCACCACTCCAACCCATCCAACCACCCAATGCCCAAATTATTATTCAATAGAAGATAAGATGATTCGGTAAATTTAACGTTGTTTCGCTAGGTCGTACAAAGCGCCAACGAGTCTATCGACTTCTTCCGCAGTGTTGTAGTGGACAAATCCAATACGCGTCAGACCGCCCTGCTCTAATGTGCCCAAATGATCCATGACGGCAACCGCATAATAGTGTCCATCCCATACAAAAATTCCCTGCTGGCCCAAACGCTCAGCTATTTGGCGAGGTCGCAAACCAGCCATACTAATGGAGAATGTTGGCGCTCGCTCAGCCAGTCGTTCTACATCCGTAATGCCATATACTCGCAATCCCGGTATTTGGGCAGCTTCACGTAAAAATCGAAAACTCAAAGACTCTTCATATCTTTTAATGGCAGTCAATGCCTGTTTCAATCGCCGGCGACGTCCTTGGTACTCGGACAGCTCGATCAATTCAGTTTCTGCCCCATCCCCCAGAATCGATTCAAGGTAAGTGACTGCAGCCTCAACTCCAGCGAGGCTTTCAAAACTCTGGGTTCCCGTCTCCCATTTTCCTGGTGGCGTATCGGGAGCCGGTCTAACTTTGTAAGGATTAATCTTGTCTAGAAGCTCGTACTTGCCGTATAAGACACCTGTATGCGGTCCGAAGAACTTGTAGGCGGAAGCGGCCAAAAAATCGCAGTTCAAGGCCTGAACATCGATCGGATTATGCGGGGTATTGTGCACAGCATCCACATAAACCAATGCGCCAACATCATGAGCCATTGTGACAATTGAACCGATATCAACGATTGTCCCAACCGCATTCGAGGCTAAAGTTACAGCGATGAGGCGCGTCTTCCTATTGAGGATGTCGGGCAAAGCGTCAATTTGGAGCGTACAATCCTCAGGCCGAAAATCTAACCAACGAACCTTTACACCTCGTTCTCTTGCTGCCAAAACCCAGGGGGTTATATTGGCATCGTGGTCAAGTCGGGTAACGATTATCTCGTCTCCAGGATGCCAAGTCTGGCTAATCGCTCTACTAGCTGCAAAGGTTAAACTGGTCATATTTTGGCCAAAAACAATCTCCTCAGGTCGACGAGCATTCAATAAATCGGCCATTGCTTGCCGGGCCCGGAAAGTTACTTCAACAGTTCGTTCGCTTGTTACAAAAGCACCGCCTAAATTGCTATTATCTCGAGACAGATATCCGCTTATGGCATCTATCACAATATCAGGCGTTTGCGTGCCGCCTGGTCCATCGAAGAAGGCGAATGGCTGACCATCGACCATCTGATTTAGCGAGGGAAACTGGCTTCGAAGGGGAAATGGGTCAAAGTTGCTGTCCACGGTCTGCTCCTGTGATCTAAATTATGATCTGTGGCTAAAACTAAGAATTGTATTGCTTTAGCCGCAGCCAGTATTTATCGGAAAACAACTATTTTGCCTATTGGTGAGGTCGGCTCAAGCATTCATCCGTCACTAAGATTATAACAAGCTGCTTTACCCAACCAATAACTGAGACTATAATTTAGTTATCCTGAAGTTTCCAGGCTAGCATGTGGGGGTGTGTATGAGCATTGATGTAACCTTTTCAAGTGTGTCAAAATTCTCATGACCCAACATTACATATCAGGCCAAAATGCCAGAGCCATCTGAAGATTTATGAACCCTAATAGCCAAGTGCCATCAGCAAAGTCTTTTGATGCTATCGATGAGAAATAGAACCAAGCTAGTTCGGGCCGGCTGTCTTTATTAAGGAGCCGTATTTATTAAGGAGAATTCTATGAGGTTAGGAAAAGAACTAATCGGAAAGCCTATTTTTAGCGTAACGGACGGCCGGCAAATAGGCACGGTAAAGGATCTGTACTTAGATCTGGATGTAGGCATATTAAATGGCATCTTCTTGGGAAGTGAGGGTCTGATAAACCGCAAATCCAGGGTGATCGATCGCGAAAAGATCGTCGTATTAGGCATCGATGCCGTCTTGGTAAGTGACTCTGATGTCGTGACTGACAATATTGAAAAACCAGAAGTAGAAGTATGGCTCCGACGCAAAACCTTTCAAGGCCGGCGAGTGGAAACAACCGGGGGGACGAAGGTAGCTATTGTTGGCGATATATTGCTCGATGAAGAAGCGAACGTCATTGGCCTGGCACTGTCTCAGGTTGAGGTCCGAGGGCCGCTAACTGAAAAGCCTATTGTGCTAAAGACAGCTGTGACCGAAACTGGCGGAAAGGAAGGTATTGTCACCATCGATTTGGCCAAGGCTGAACAACAAGATCGTGAAATGCAGGAAGGTAGTTCAATTGCGACAGATGAACCGCCATTGGCCATTCTCGAACCAGCTCCAGAAGAAGAGGAAGATCAGTAAGATAAAGGGATGCCAAAGCCCATATCATTGGGAAAGGTATTGCGAGTGAATAAGGTCACGACGGATGCAGGTTCGATCTCATTTTTTATCATAGGCAGGCTAGATGGAACGCTTTTTCGTTTCACTGGCAACACAATGAACCTATGTTTCAACATTCTGGCGTGTCGACACCAAAAGGAGTCTAACAATGAGCCAAAACGACACCATTAGTTTCAGGTTGACAGAAGAACAGCTGATGATTCAACAGCTAGCTCGAGATTTTTCCCGCAATGAAATCGCCCCTGTAGCTGAACAGTACGATCAGAGCCATGAATATCCTTGGCCCGTAATCAAGAAAGCGCACGAGATCGGTTTAACGGCCATGGGTGTTCCCGAAGAGTATGGGGGACTCGGTCTTTCCTTATTTGAAGAAACTATAGTAGCGGAAGAAATGGCTTGGGGTTGCTCAGGAATGAGCACAGCTATTGGAGTGAACAGTTTGGCATTTTCGCCCATCCTGATTGCCGGGAATGAATCGCAAAAGACATCCTATGGCGGCCGTATGAGTGACGGGGCAATGGCGGGATATTGTGCGACAGAGCCGGAAGCAGGTTCAGATGTCGCTGGAATAAGAACTACCGCCACGAAAGCAGGTGATCACTATATTTTGAATGGCAGCAAGATGTTCATTACGGGGGCGACGGTGGCCAATTTCTATACCGTATTCGCTTATACAGATCCGACACAACGCTATAATGGCATGAGCTGTTTCATTGTCGATCGCGATTGGGAGGGCGTTAAGGTAGGCAATCCTTTTGACAAAATGGGCCAACATGCTTCTGATACAGCCGAGGTCACTTTTGAAGATGTTAAGGTTCCGGCTAGCAACTTGTTAGGACAGGAAGGCCAGGGATTCTTAATCGCCATGAAGGTTTTTGATAGGAGCCGCCCTCCAACAGCGTCCGGTGCAATCGGGGTCGCCCAGCGCGCTTTAGACGAGTCGATTCAATATGCTAAGGAGCGAACAACCTGGGGCAAACCTTTATGGCAGCATCAGGTAATGGGACACATGATCGCCGATATGGCCATTGAAGTGGAAGCTGCTCGCCTGCTGGTGTGGAAAGCTGCCTGGGCAGTTGATAAAGGAGAACGTAATACCACGGTTGCGGCCTTCGCAAAGGCATTTGCTGCTGACACGGCCATGAAAGTTACAACAAACGCCGTCCAGGTATTTGGTGGTTATGGTTATATGGCAGAGTATCCAGTGGAAAAGCTAATGCGTGACGCCAAGATTTTCCAGATTTATGAGGGTACCAGTCAGATTCAACGAAATATCATCGTTCGCGAACTTTTCAAACAGTGAGCCTATTGAGTTTTTCGCTGATCTAGTTATCTCTGGAGGAAATTTGTCCGCCGGATGAATTGCTGCTATTTAACCTAGAGCAAGATAAGCATCCGTAGTACCACCCGGCCGTAGCTCGCTCATAAGCTTGTTAGTATGATACAATACCGTGGTTTCGTGACGCATCCGGAATACCGGGTGCGTCAATTGTTTGTTAGGTAGATATGCTTGTGGAAATAATTGAATTCTTTATCGACTTTATCTTACATTTGGATCAGCATCTGAATGACATCATTCAGACTTATGGCCTATGGACTTATTTGCTATTATTTGCGATCGTATTTATGGAAACGGGGTTAGTAATCACCCCGTTTTTGCCTGGTGACTCATTACTATTCGCT
>JBFFVR010000046.1:0-8820 GCA_041570685.1 Promineifilaceae bacterium (SeqCode) | reverse complement strand
GGGTCTATAGTTACCAGGCCTACAATGGCATTCAGAATAACTTGTTATAATAATTCTGGTGGAAATTCTACAAGGCAAATTCTTAATAATGATTAGAAGCAAATCAATTGATATATCAAACAAGCCGAAACCTCGCCGCCGCCCTGAATGGATACAGGTTCAGCAGGCAAAAGGTGAAGATTTCGATTTCGTACGCCAACAGATGAGAAGCAAACAGCTTCATACGGTATGCGAGGAGGCACGTTGTCCTAATATTGGTGAATGCTGGGGAAATCGCACGGCAACCTTTTTAATTTTAGGTGATACTTGCACACGCAGCTGCGGCTTTTGCGATATCAAAACTGGACGCCCGGCAGCGATGGATTGGTCGGAGGCGGAACGAGTAGCACGTGCCGTTGAATCAATGGATCTCAAGCACGTTGTCATTACTTCGGTCAATCGTGATGAAAGAAGGGATGGTGGGGCACCAGTGTTTGCTCTCTGCATTAACCGAATTCGCCAATTACAACCAGGTTGTTCGATTGAAGTGCTTATTCCTGATTTTAAAGGAAGCGAAAATGCACTGAGTATTGTAATGGCAGAAAAACCAGATATTTTAAATCACAATGTTGAAACCGTTCCCCGGCTCTTCCGAAAAGTACAACCTCAAGATCGATACGCCTGGGCGTTGGCAACCCTGAGAAATGCAAAAAAGCTTAATGCTAATGTGCTGACCAAATCGGGCATTATGGTTGGCTTGGGCGAAACATTCGGTGAAGTGGTTGATGTGATGCGAGATCTACAGAAACTTGACGTAGATATCTTGACAATTGGACAATATTTACAACCCACACGTAATCATCTTCCAATCGAGCGCTACTACCCACCTGAGGAATTCTATAAATTGCGTCAAATTGGTTTGGAGATGGGATTTCGGTGGGTTGAAAGCGGTCCGCTGGTTCGAAGTAGTTATCGAGCTGAGCAACAAGTTGCTGCCCTTGCACCCAGGCTTTCATAAGGATTGATGCGCCAAAAAATGAGTGCCCGCATGAGTGCTTGATGATAAACTAATATTTTTCTGATATTTACCTCAGATAATATACGAATAGATGTGACACTATTTTTTTGGCACCATTACGGATTAGTATAGAGTGAAATAGATATGGATGAACAACCTTCAGGTCCCCGATTCAATATTCCAACTTGGGTCTGGATAGTAGCTGTTTTGGCAGTTATATTAGCGCTTCAGTTCTTTATCAGCGATCGTTTTCAAGGGCCCGACGACATTCCCATAACGGACGTAGCAACCATGATTGAAGAGGGCGACGTCGAAAAAATAAGTGTTAATGGGAATCAGATGGAAATTGTGCACGATGATGGAACCAGTCATAGTTCCGTGAAAGAGGAAGGAAGCGTTATAGAACAATTCCGAAATCTTGGCGTGAGCGAGGAAGCTCTCAGCACGACTGATATAGAATTTAACGATCCTTCGACGTGGAACACAGTTCTGACAATAGTCATCTCACTTGGACCTGTATTGCTATTGATTTGGATATTTAGCCGAAGTTTTCGCCAGATGCAGGGCGGCGGAAACAGTATATTCAACTTTGGCAGAAGCAAAGCTAAAAACATGAGTGGAGCAGATAAGCCAACGGTCACATTTGATGATGTAGCTGGGGTGGAGGAAGCCAAGGAAGAAGTAGAAGAGCTGGTTCAGTTTCTTAGGGAACCTGAGCGGTTTATTCAGGTGGGTGCTCGAATTCCGAAAGGTGTTCTCATGGTAGGTCCTCCAGGTACGGGCAAAACTCTGCTGGCTAGAGCGATTGCTGGCGAAGCAGGGGTACCATTTTTCCATATTTCTGGTTCCGAATTTGTTGAAATGTTTGTTGGTGTTGGCGCTAGTCGCGTTAGAGACTTGTTTTCTAAAGCCAAGCAGCATGCACCATCAATTGTTTTTGTTGATGAGATTGATGCGGTCGGCCGGCAGAGAGGCGCTGGTCTAGGTGGTGGACACGATGAAAGAGAGCAAACGCTCAATCAGATCTTGGTTGAGATGGATGGTTTCTCCAACGAGACAAACGTAATCGTAATTGCCGCGACAAATAGGGCGGATGTATTGGATCCCGCTCTATTACGCCCTGGTCGGTTTGACCGCAAGGTCATTGTCGATTTGCCAGATGTCACAGGTCGAGAGGCTATATTGCGGATACACATGCGAGGCAAACCTGTTTCGAGCGAAGTAGAGTTGTCATCCATGGCAAAACTTACGGCCGGGTTTTCAGGAGCAGATCTTGAAAATCTAATGAACGAAGCTGCTATCTTCGCCGCAAGGCGCGGACGCACGGAAATCATAAAGGTTGATTTTCAAGATGCCTTTGACCGTATCGTGATGGGCCCAGAAAGAAAAAGTAAGGTGATTAGCGAAGAAGAAAAAGAACTTGCTGCCTATCACGAGGCAGGCCATGCTGTCGTTAGTTTCTTTCTGGGTCATACTGATCCGGTTCAGAAAGTAACAATTATTCCACGTGGCCGGGCAGGCGGCTACACAATGTATCTGCCATCAGATCAAATGTTCGTGAGCCAAGAGGCCTTTGAAGATCGAATTGCGACAACCTTTGGTGGCCGGGCCGCTGAGGAGATCTTTTTTGGACGTATTACGACGGGAGCTTCTGCTGATATACAGCAGGCCACCCGCATTGCCAGAGACATGGTCATGCATTATGGCATGGGTGAAGATATGAGTTTGCGTTCTTATGGAGAACAACAAGGGAGCATATTCCTGGGGCGTGATATGGGCTATGGGCGCGATTATAGCGAAGAGGCAGCCACTAAAATCGATGACACGGTCAACATGATTTTGGATGAAAACTATAATCGGGCATTACAAGTCATTGAAACTAAGAAAGACAAATTAATCGAACTTGCGGAAACCCTCAAGCGTGTTGAAACACTAGATCGAGTAGAATTTGAATTGCTGATGAACCGAGAGCCGGAGGAATCTGAAGACTCCGACGAGTCTGAACCAATTGTCGAAACTGAAACTGCCAGTTAGCCCTTTTCGGCTGATTACTAGCTTGGTTCAATGGGTGGGGAGCCTAGACAGGAAACGAGATGGAAACAATGAATTACGTTGTCTCGTCGCAGGACGGGCCAGTTCTTCAGGTAGTCCTCAATCGGCCGGAAGTTCATAATGCCTTCAATCGGCAATTAGTAAATCAGTTAACCGATGCCTTTCGAAAACTTAAACGACGAAAGGACGTTCGGGCAGTTATACTAACTGGGAGTGGGCGTTCGTTCTGTGCCGGAGCTGATTTGACTGCGATTGAAAAGGTAGCAAATCGAGGATTTGATCGGAATCTTACTGATGGACAAGCAATTTTTGATCTTATGATGGCTGTAGATAGTTGTCCGGTGCCGGTAGTCGGCAAAATCAACGGCCCCGCCTTTGGTGGTGGCATGGGTCTCATGAGTTGCTGTGATATCGCAATAGCGGAGAGAAAAGCCGTCTTTGGCTTCAGTGAAGTGCGACTTGGTTTGGTTCCAGCTGTGATTTCTCCTTTTGTTCTGGCTAAGATCGGTGAGAGCCGGGCGAGGGAATTGTTTTTGACGGGAGAAAGATTTAGTGCTAACTATGCCCTTTCGATTGGACTATTACATCATGTTGTTGACCAGGCTGATCTGGACGAAAAAGTAGACGAGATTGTTGCCCAGTTGCTCAAGTCGGGACCTAGCGCCCAGAATGATATAAAGCGCCTAATAGCGGGAATCAGGGGCAAATCAAAGGCTGATACGCGAGGATTTACCACTGATATTTTTGCTCGTCGTTGGAACCATGAAGAATCGTCCGAAGGCATTCGGGCGTTCCTTGAAAAGCGCGATCCAAGTTGGCGAATCTAGTTCTAACTGTTTGAATCATTATGAAATAAACTGGTAGCTACGCAACGACATTATTTATAGTTTCTTCTGTGTCCCAGATTCTAGAAAAGTGTATATGTTCAAAAAGATATTGGTCGCAAATAGGGGGGAAATAGCTCGTCGAATATTTAGATCGTGTCGGGAACTGAGCATAAGATCCGTCGCTATTTATTCAGAGGTTGACAGAAGTGCCCCTTGGGCTAGGCAAGCGGATGAGAGCTACCAGCTGCCCGGCGTCATTGCGCGAGACACTTATCTAAATCAGCAATTAATTCTTGAGATTGCCATTGCCTCTGGGGCGGATGCTATTCATCCAGGTTATGGATTCCTGAGCGAAAATCCTGATTTTGCAGAAGCTTGCGAGGATGTTGGAATTCATTTTATTGGTCCAACTCCCGCAGCGATGCGGGCTTTGGGCAGCAAATCAGGAGCACGGATAATTGCCAAACAGGCGAATGTGCCTGTGATACCTGGTATCGATAGTGCTGACTATGACGACGATGCGTTGGCTGAATTGGCCAACCAATTGGGGTATCCTCTATTGATCAAGGCGAGTTCTGGTGGGGGAGGTAAGGGCATGCGTGTCGTGACATCCGAAGATGAATTCGCCAGGGAACTGCATGCCGCAAGAAATGAATCTCTATCATCTTTTGGCAGTGACCACATATTGGTCGAGCGTTATTTTACCGACATTCGCCATATTGAAATACAGGTGCTCGGCGATCGACACGGTAATATCGTCCACCTCTTTGAACGAGAATGTTCAATTCAGCGCAGACATCAAAAGATTATCGAGGAGACGCCGTCAGTTGCAGTATCTCCTAAATTGCGAAAGCAGATGGCCGACGCAGCAATTTCCCTCGCAAGATCAGTAGGATATGTCAGTGCCGGTACATTAGAATTTGTCCTTACTCCAGACGGTCAATTCTATTTTTTAGAGATGAATACTCGATTGCAGGTTGAACATCCAATTACCGAGCTTGTAACCGGTTTGGACATTGCCGCCTGGCAGATTCGTTTAGCGGCTGGAGAATCATTAAGTTTTAGTCAAGATGACCTAAACCTGAGAGGACATTCAATCGAATGCCGCATATATGCTGAAGATCCCGCCAAACAATTTCTACCGTCGATTGGAAGAATTGAATTTTACCGGCCGGCATCTGGACCTGGTGTCCGAGTTGACGATGGTATCGAAGCAGGGACGGAAGTAAGTGCCTATTATGATCCTATGTTATCCAAGGTGATCACCTGGGGTGACGATCGAAAAGAAGCTATCAGGAAGATGGTTCGGGCGCTGCAAGATACCGTTGTCCTAGGGATCAAAACAAATATCCCTTACCTCCTTGACATCTTAGGACATCGGGAGTTTCAGAGAGGTAACACAAGTACTAAGTTTTTGGATATCCATTTCGATCCCTGGCAACAGCAAGCCGACACAAGTAACAGCACCTGGCTAGCATTGGCTGCCTTCGAGGCCTTTGGGAATCGGAGCCGTGATGTGAATCAGCCAGGGACAACAGGAGGCACCCAGTCCAACGACCCCTGGGAGAATAGGGAAAACTGGCGCAATATTTCAGAATAACTCATCAAAAAGCAATTGCCATTCTTTCAGGCTCAAAGTTTCAGCGCGGCGCGACCCATCGATACCCGATCTCAGAAATGACGCTTGAAGATAGTCTCTTGGAAAGCCTAGCGAACGCAAATTCTTCTGTAATTGTTTTCTTTTCTGACTATATCCAACTCTTATCAGGCGAAAGAACTCCTTTTCCCTTTGTGTTTCGATTAGTCTATTAGAGCGACTCCTTAAACAGACAACAGCTGAATCAACTTCGGGCTTCGGCCAAAATGATCCTGCCTTGATAGTAAAGCCCATTTCAATTTCCGCATAATATTGCACAGAGGTGGAAAGCAAACTCATCTTGCCTGGCTTGGCTATCAATCGCTTGGCCACCTCTTGTTGGACCGTCAAGATAGCCAGATCCGGCGACAGTTCCGAAAAATCGTATATATGTCGCAGGATCGCTCCTGTTATGTAGTAGGGCACATTGGCTACGACGGAATAGGACTTGTCAAAGTGGCGCGATGGCTCAAATTTCAGGATATCTTCGTGGCGGATTGTTACGTTTTGATAATTCTGAAGTTGGTCCTCGAGAATCGGAATCAAGCGGTCATCAATTTCGACCGCCACAACTGATTTGGTTAATGGCGCGAGACATCTTGTCAAAGAGCCGATGCCAGGACCAATTTCCAAAACCGAATGATCTTTTTCCAGTTCGGCCAAGCCAACGATTCGGGCCAAAATATTGTCATCAAACAGAAAGTTTTGTCCCAGACTGCGTTTAGGTGAAACACCATAATCTTTTAAAATATCACGCGGATGAATTGTCACGGTATTAAATAGTTAATGCTGTCGGTAGGGGGGACAGGTGTCAAATAATATACGTCCACAAAACCACTCCAAGGAACTAATTCTCCTTCATTGTACCCAAGATCGATAATACGACCTTTAACTGCTCCACCGGTATCCCCGGCGAAGGCGATGCCGTAACCAGGTATATAAAGACTGCTGCGAAATGGCACAATGTTCGGATCAATGGCGACAACCCCCGTTCCAGCGCGGACACCGCTAGCTGTAATCCCGTAGGCTGGGTGATCTGGTGGCTTGCCCGAGGTTGCTGCTGTATAGGCAGTGGCTCGCATTGTCACAACGCGCCAATATTCTATTGGGCCTTCTGGCGTGTCCATTGTGCGGACTACGATTTTCGTCCCATATCCAATTAATTCATCAATTGGCGTCTGAATCAACCATTCACCGGCAGGTCTCTCTGAAACTATACTGCCATTTTCCATCGTTAGCCGCGATAATTTTCGGCGAATGCCTGCAACACCGGAAGAAACTAGAGCGCGCTGGTCAATTTCGAGATCTTCCGTTGGCACGATAGACGATGAGTATGGAATTGGCTCATCACTGATCTGATATTCGTGTTGAACACGAATAATCTCGATAGTATCACCTGAATTAATCTTGGAATTAAGAGAAGGACGTGAAAAATCCATTCCATTAAGAGATAGACCAAATTCAGAAAGAATGTCGCCAACCTTCGTATAGTGAGTCGTATATTCAAACTGGACACCAGTTACGTCAATCAAATAATTACTTGCACGCTTTATTGATATTGCCTGATCAGTAACTAGCCACGTTCCAAGAGGCGGGGAAACTTCATCCCCAGCCTTTATTTCGATTTCATTTTCCCAGAGGGCTGCACCTACGGTATCAGCATACGTGTCATAGGATATGCTTTTTGAACCATCACTAACCTCCACAGTCTTTAGATTTACTAGACTCAAATTCTGAGGCACTTCTCGGTATGGCATGGCATCTGGCTCTACCAGAAAATCGTCTGCGAAAATTCGTGTAGTTGGCTTCAAGCTGATACCGATTTCTGCCAAAAAATTATTCAGATTATCTTGAAGGGTCCAATAGACTTCCTCGTTGCCATCGATATGTAGATTCACCTTGTTTGCCCGCGTGACCGAAATAGTTGTCTCAGCTCCGATTTCAGAGGTCGGAGCTGGATAAATACGATCCGCCGGATTGGTAGTAACACCTGCATCCTCGAGGATTTCAGACACCTGCCTAGCACTGCTGTTATGGGTGAAGCTTTTCCCATCTACTTGAATTACATAGGCTCGATTGTTGTCGGCAACTTGATTAGTTATCACAATTACGACAATGATGATAAGGATGGCGACGAATACGGCGATAACAAGCCTTTTTCTGATCATAATTTCAGGTTTTTGTATATTCTAATATCTATTGGACAGAATCAGGCTAACAGGAGGTTCACCGAATGTTCTTCGGAGAAATTCACCTTCAGGATATAAAAAATCCTTGAGGTATTGTTTAAGAGGCAATTATGCCCATGAAACCGACGACTACCAGGTAATCCTGGGCACCCGGAGGATTCGCCTTAGCGCTGCTTCCTTCCGGACCTGACGCGGTTCGACGGCCTCCGCCGCCAGGGCCCCAGTGATCGCCGGTACCATAGGCACAATCTTCTTTACCGATCCTATCAGATGCCAGAGGTGGAGTCAATTATCTGTAGGCTCCCAATTAAGAACTTAAGAAAGGGACTATGGATTAATTCCAAATGCCCAGGGTTTCGGGACCGCGATCAATTTCCCAGGGATAAACAACGTAGGCATCAGTGACAGCGGCATAGTAGGTTGGTGTGTGTCCCGGATACAATGATGAAGCTGGCTTATAATGCAATACGCAGGTATCTGGGTTTGCTCCAGCCGCGTCAACCCGACTGGCAACGGTTACGATATTTCGGCCGCGTGTCCAGACGTCATCAACAACTAATACGCGTCGATCTTGCAACAGATCGTCGTCAGGGAATTGAATAAATTCAGGTACGGCATAACGCTCTTCAGGATGGGACTGGAGACCAGGAAAATCGGTAGGGAAACGAACCGAAGCAGTCAAAATGTAAGTAATGTTCAACGCTTCCGCCAGCATGCCACCTGGTAATAGTCCTCCGCGGGTCACAATCACCATAGAATCGTAACGGCCATGGATCTGTGGTACAAGATAATCTATGAGTTTATCAACATCGGACCAAGTTAAGACTTCGCGACGCACAACAAACTACTCCTTGGAATTCTTATCATGTGAGCGTGAATGGTATCTCATGCTATTGAGCCAATAACATAAAATCGTTTCGTTCACTTTTTACGCGGTGGAAAGCGAGAAATAACAGTGGCCGCGCTAGGAGAAGGAAGGCGTGAGCCTAACTTAACCTCCCGAGGAACTTTCAATGTCCTTTGTCCTCCACCTAATTGGTATATTAATAGCGCCGTCCCAGGCTTCGTCATTGAAGCCGGCAGGGCGGCCTGGCCGAGTAAAAAACCTTCGTTGTCAAT
>JBFFVR010000045.1:0-8909 GCA_041570685.1 Promineifilaceae bacterium (SeqCode) | reverse complement strand
CTATGGCGAAGGACAGCGGAAATGCCAGCAATAGGAGCGTGTACAGCGTTAATCCGATAAGTTGGGCGATTGTGGCAAACATGAAGAGAGCGGGATCGGCCAGGTTAAAGAAAAGATCAGGTGGAGCTGTCTGGCTAGCTGAGGGCAGATTCAATAAGTTCAGATAATGGCCAAAGGGCGCCAGGGCAGCAGCGGCTAAGCCTAGTATTGCCCATTTCGATTGCCGCCGTTCCATTGCCGTGGAGATATTGCGATAACGATAGATTTGAGCGTATAGACCACTACCTGAGAACCCTAGCAGTAAAAGGCCTTGAATAATAGCCGGCCAGGTGGTTAAGCTGAACGGTGAAGAAGGAAAAAAGACTGCCGGCAGATTAAATCCCGCCCATAGAATGGCCAATGGTCGAGTCCATCGCGGAATAAAATAGCCATCAGGAAATAGATATAACAGGATAATGCTGGTAGTCAGACCCAAGTAAATTATTAAATCGGCAACAAAGCGCCAGATTGGGCCACTCATGGTCAGAGCACCGGCAACAGCCAGCGGGGTCGTTATCAGAACAAGAGCCACCAGGGTTGCCATCGTGTTTTCCGGTGCTTGCCGGTATAAGATGGCAGAGATAACAATATGGGATACCACCAGAATCAGGTCGAGAGCAATAAAGTAAACGGCATAAAAACTAGCCGATAGAGCTAAATCGGCCAGTATTGATTCATTCGCTGCAGCCGAGTTCAGTAGTTGCTCATAACGGCCGGGAATACCGGAAACGAAAAGCAAGATAACTCCGAGCGCCACGACTAGCCATAGCGTCCGAAGTACCCTGTGCCACCTTTTGGATAAGCCGTTACTCGTTTTGTCTGACGTTTCACCAAGTGTGGCTTTGTCTGAATGGGAAAGACTCAAGATATCTGGGCCCTTAATGATTGCCTAAAAATCTGCTTGAATGGAAGGAAATTGGCAGGTGATTTTCGATTATCGTTGATTGATTTGTTGCTATCGGATTGGGGCACTAATAGCTCGCCTTTTTTCACCGTATCTTACCATGAATTGATGTTGACATAAAATAAATCCAATCATGTTGAATAACAATAAGATCTTATTTAATGGATGAATTTCGTGAATATAAGCAGGAACCACCTGTCCCCGGTTCTAAGGAGTTACCGTAGCATTCTTGCCCTCATATGGGGGTAGTGTCTGAAGATATAACCATATTGCGGCAAGTTCGTCGTTTGTCATGCGGCGTACACTAATCGACATAGAGCGATCACCACTCGAGCGCATGGCGAAATTAAACTGAGATTCAGGCCAACCAGCAAGGTCACCCCCTTCAGCAAGTGAAATCTCTTTAGGATTGTGACAAACTAGACAGGTTCGGGTCGTTACCAGGTACTGGCCATATTCTTCTGACACTGCAGGTTCTGGTGCCTCTGGTCTTGGCCCTGAATGGTCAATTTTTTCCGCTGGCAGCCATTCCTTGGCCCCATCCCGAAATAAAGAAACGAAGACCCGGCCCAAAATGCCAACTGACGGATCTGGAAGCTCATTATCTACTGGCGGAACACTTTTTATATAGGCGATAATGGCTCCTAATTCCTCATCGCTCAAATAATAGTAAAATTGGGCCGGGGTTATTACTAGGGATCGGCCGTCAGGTCCGATTCCATGACGAATCGACCGCAGCCAATCGCTATCAGTGTAAGTTCGCCCGACCCCCCCTTTACCACTTGTCAAATTGCTGGCATATATCTCGCCTACGGCCGGACTATCGCTGGTTACCTGTCCACCCAAGTCAAGACCATGGCACTCCGTGCAGCGACCTACTACGACAAGTGTTTTTCCATGTTCGATACTGGCTTCATCTTCCGGTATCGTGATTGATTCGATATCGACATCGTATGATTTACGCAGGCGAAATTCAACACTTAATTGGCTATATACAATCGCAAGTAATAAAAGAACTACGACAACTGCAAAAACGAGACCCAGACGTTTAAGCGAAGTGGGCACAATTAATTTCCCCTACTCGTGCAGTTAAAACTGTGTCGTCAGGAATTCTTGGCGCCATGAAGATGCTTCGGTTCACTCGTAAAATCCAATAAGATGTTCGCACGGCTTGGGCCAGTTTAGCAAGCAGCTTGTCCTGTTGTCACGGGACCCTTGTCCCGACTTGACCGGGAAATTCGATTCTACCGATATTAGATGGTCAGTGAATTAAGTTTCTATTTTCAAGAAATCCCGACAGCCGGCGAATGAACCTTCCTGGGCAAAATACTAGGTTATTCTTTTAAGGAGAGCCCGCCGATTCGCTATGTTTTTGGGCTCTGTAAGTTAGCATTAGAGACGCTGGTAAGACAAGCCACAAGAGCAAATATGGACCAAAGGCAAAGGCAGCTAAGTAGTCGAGTTTGGGGCTTACTCGCGCCTTTAAATCGGGAGCAACCATGACCGATAACCATAGCATAATAAAGGCAATTATCGTGACTGCAAAACCAATTAGCGCCCATCGATGAACCAACCGCTCTTCCTTTTCGAGCACCAGGTAACGGCTGATCTGCGCAATGAGCCCCGATAATAAGGCGCTCGCCATAAGAACGAACTGAAGCCATTCTGGCCAAATCTGAATAGCGACAAAACCATCGCTGGCTAGCTCAAAAAACCAAACTACGGCGACTAGTAGCCAAAATGGTGCCAGGGGTTTAGTCCAAAAAGGTTTAAAGCGGCCGTCGGGAAAAAGGTACATAAGTAGTATGAGAGCCATAAATCCAATCGTTGTTATTAGCGAGGGAATATATCGAATAGCTGGGGTGGATCGCATTGGACCGGAGAGAGCCGTGCCATTGCCAAAGAATGCTGCTCCAAAAGCTAGAAGTGCTGCCGCTGTCAGAAAAGCGCCGACTTTTCCATCACCGAATACGATTACGAGACCAACGAATAAAGCAAATACAGTTGAGAATCCTATTATGATCAAGCCATGTAAATCTCGTAAGGTAGAGGTACTGATCCCAGCAGTCCTCCAACTGAGTTGACGGGTGATCGTCGGAAGGGGAAAATTTTCTCCCATTAGGGTGCCAATATTCATAAGCAATAATATCAGCCCAAAACCAATCAGAAGCAACCAGCCGATATGGACTCGAATCGGTTGGCTTGCTGAAATTCTCTTAGCATCAAATCGGTTGATAGAAAGACCTAAGATCAAACCATAAACGATAGGAATCGGGGCAAAAAGTGCGATGCCCATGGCAGGGGAAACAAAGGTTAATTCGCCCTCGGGCGCGTTTAGAAAGGGAATGAACACCAGCAATACAGCTAATATTATGCCGTAAATCAGTCCGCGAAGAATAATGTTTCCGCTAACAAAGAAACCAATTGCAGTAAATATCAGTCCAAAAACAGCGCCTGCAATCGCTCCGAGAATCAAAATGAAGAGCGTGCCACCAAGGGTAAAATCGGTCGTCATTTCGGCCGCTATCGCGACAAAGCGCATGGCTAGCCTTGCCCCAATTCCAGCGACGATTCCCGCAATGAGACCGGATACCAGACCGATGATTACATTATTAAGGTCCACTCTTGAATACCTGCTTAAACCAACTGTACCTTCCATAATTGTCCTCCGTTTAAACCCTTTTTCACTGAGTTGTGGTTCGGAATTTCATAAATGACAAACCCTGTCTGATATCCAAACAAAGAAGAGCATATTCGAAGACATGTCCCTTTGTCATGGGGCAGAAGTCCCGAGATATGTAGGAATTTAGCGAGGGTGCAAGGGTTGGCTATGATGGTTTATCGGTACGATGAATCAAACTCTGAATTTTGCGAACGGTCGATCATCATACGTTCATTATAAACCGTGAATCCTTGTTTTGAGAAGAATTCTTTTGCATTCAAGTTAAATGACCAAACATCAAGCATTACCAAGTCGATTGATTCTGCTTCTGCTAGATCAAGAACAGCATTTAACAGGTTAGCGCCAATGCCCTTTCTTTGTGAGCCAGCCTTAACAGCAATATGGTGAATGTAGATGATTTCCCGGGGATTGTGAAAGGCATCTTCTGCTTTCCTAACGATTTCACAGAAAATATAGCCCTGAGGCCCTCGGCTATCTTCGGCGATAAAGAATCGATTTTTCTTAACAGAGATAATTTCTGCGAGAGCAACTTCGACTTCATTTTTCGCGGTTGGCCAACGAAATAATTTTGGCCAGGCTTCATGATGAATGATCTGAACTGCATCGTTAAGGTGAGCTAGAGCCTGTACGTCATCAAATGTTGCTAATCGTATTTGCATAGGCTTTCCTTTTATCCGACATCTAGGGCTAAATGTTAAGCATCAGGTGTCTACAAACTTATAAATATTATAAAGTGACTCATGTAGTCAAAATGAGATATTCCCTTTTCGAACGGTAGCGACAATACTAAATGAAAATATCGTTGTGAGCGCTGACATGAGGAATTGAGTTATGGTATAATGCAGTGCGTCATAAAAGGCATTTATGCGTTCTAAACGAGATAACAAGATAACGTTATAAACTACTACTGACCTAAATCAATTGGTAAAGAAATTTGTTCAATTTCTTTTCGAGAATCCAAAACTGGGGGTTTACAAATGAAACTTAGAATGACGATGGAGATTTCACAAAATCTTCCAGATATCAAGACCTTAATTGATCTTACAGCTGGCCTGATAGGTATCGCTTTTGACGAGATAGCTGGGGTTGGTAAAGATAGTGGTACGCCGGATGACTTGACCGCGATAGATGGCATTGGTCCCGCCTATGCGGGGCGGCTAAACGAGGCTGGAATAACGACTTTTTCTCAACTTGCTGAGCTATCGGTCGAAGAAATCAGGGATTATATGAAGCTTTCTGAATCCCAGGGTGATCCGGAGAGCTGGCTGGAACAGGCTCAAAAACTAAGTTGACGCCGTTTCACCTCTTTTTCCAGAAGAATCTAATGCCAAGAGAGCCAGGGCGATATTGATGGCATAGCTCATTATGGCCACGCGACCATCGTTAAGTGCCCGTAAAAGTTCGGCCGGGTCTTCCCAACGAATGGAGAATGCCTCGAGATCATCGTGATCGGCCTCTGCTACCTTTCGAGCATTAAAGGCTAAGAAAAAGTGGCCTGTACCAACATAGCGATTCGCATCGACTACATAGCTGCCTAACGACTGCCATTCATTGCTCTGATAGCCTGTTTCTTCTAACAATTCTCGTCGAACGGCCGTCAGAGGATCCTCCCCAATCTCCAAATAACCTCCCAGCACCTGCCAGCTTGCCCGGCCGAGACCATGTTTGTATCCCTCTAAAATCAGGCATTTCCCTTCTGGATTTAACACTAGAGCGTTTACATAGTCTTTGGCCCTAACGAAAGGCCAATCTTGAATCTGGCGGCCGTCGGGCAAAAGCAAATTTTGGTAGGATACATTAAGAAATGGATGATTTATGATGATTCGTTCTTCTGAGACACTCCATTTTTCGTCAGGCATTTTTCCTCCAAGGTAGAATTCCTCGTACCATTATGGTGTTTTTAGCAACACGGCACCATAAAGAATAACCATAAAACTGACAAAACATCTATCCCCGTCAGGACAAGTTGTTTTACCTTTTCGGCCGCGTTCGTTAAACTCTTTCGATGTCGGAAAGGCGAACGATACAACCAGCCGGTCAAATCAGCCTCCTCACAATAAGCCGATTATTCATCAATATCGGGCTACGCATGGTTTATCCGTTCTTGCCAGCATTTGCGCGCGGGTTGGGTGTGCCACTTACCTCTGTACAGGATGTTGTTTTCATTCGGAATCTGGTTAGCTTGTCAAGCCCGTTATTTGGCCCTCTCTCTGAGAAATACGGCCGTCGGCATATCATGTCTGGCTCTATGCTTATTTTTGGAGCGGGTAATGCCATCGTTATTGTTTGGCCAGAATTATGGGCTTTGGGCTTGACGCTATCAATCGTTGCGGTGGCAAAAGTCATTTTTGATCCAGCCATGCAAGCCTATATTGGCGATACCGTGACCTATGCCAAGCGCGGTCGCTATTTAGCTATCACGGAACTTTCCTGGGCCGGCGCTTTTATTATAGGGATTCCGCTGGTCGGCTATCTCATGCAACATGGAGGTTGGCAGGCTCCATTTGTGGCCTTAGGGATTGTCGGCCTGGTGGCCGCGCCAATTCTGTGGCGTTTTTTACCTAAAGCTGATGGGCGAACAGGGACAACCACTAATTTGGGTGCCTCATGGCAATTAATCCGCCGGACACCGGTTATCTGGGCAGCGGCCCTTTACCTGCTGCTGGTGATGGCGGCCAACGAAATTATTCTTATCGTTTATGGTGACTGGATGGAAATCAGCTTCGCTCTCAGCTTAACCGTCCTTGGATTGGCCACGAGCATAATCGGAGGCGCTGAACTAACTGGCGAACTTCTCACAGCCGCTTTGATTGATCGGGTAGGCAAGCGTCCTTTCATTATTCTCACTGGGACTATCACAGCCATCCTGTATTTATTACTGCCGCTCACAAGCATCTCCCTGACCACTGCTTTGATTAGCTTGTTTATCCTTTTTTTGTTCTTTGAAATGACCGCAGTCGGGGGAATACCGTTGATGACTGAGTTAGTTCCCTCAGCCCGGAGCGTTGTATTATCTGTGGTTTGGGCCGCGGCTGGGGCTGGTAGAGCCCTTGGCGCCCTACTTGGCCCTATCATCTGGGCTCAGGGCGATTTTAATCGGTTAGGTATGGTAGCCGCCCTGATAATGGGTCTGGCGGTGATAATTCTGGCCCTCTGGGTGCATGAAGGTAGTTCCGCTCCCGAAGCAGATTGATGAGTGCATTTGAAATATTACTATGTCCAACATAATGTTTATCTGTTGTTATTATCTTCAAGATGAATTGGATAGATCCTCAATGAATGGCGAATCAACAACCTACATGTCACATAGTAAGTGGTTTTCCTGGTTGTATCTATGGTTTAACAATATTTTGGCACACGGGTCAAATTGACTGAGCTGAATTTTACTTCCGCATCTCATAACGGTCGAAATCGCAGGCTAATAAACATAGCTGGTTTGACTATGGCCGCCCTCATTGGATTGCTCGCCTCCATTCCATTTCTCAAGGGTATCCCTGAGGGTGGTGATACCTTTCTGCATTTTTATCGCCTCGTTCAACTCGATACATTAGTCGGGCAAGGAATCATCTTTTCTCGCTGGGCGCCCGATTTGGCTTATGGATATGGCTACCCCATATTCAACTATTATGCTCCCTTTTCTTATTATTTGGCTGAATTTCTCCACCTTCTGGGGCTAGACCTTATCAGTGCCTTTTTGGCCACATTCATCGTGGCCTTTGTGGGTGCCGCTGTATTCACATACCTGTGGATCCGAGATCTATTTGGGGATATTGCCGGACTGGTTGCAGCAGCCATGTACACGCTATCACCGTATCTCATGATCGATGCCCTGCAGAGAGGAGCTTTGGCTGAGCACCTCGCCTTGTCCCTTTTGCCACTGATCTTATATGCCTTTCGCCGGCTGATCGTCCTTGGTGGATGGACTTATGCCCTTATTGCCACCCTGTCTTACGCGTGTCTCCTGCTAACACATAATATCACCGCCCTAATCTTTACCCCAATCCTTTTGGCTTACATACTAGTTATAAGTTGGCAGAGTAAAAAGCAGTCTGCGAGTGTTTGGTCTGGCACAATGCGTTCCGCGCTTCCATGTTTGGGTTTTTTGATATTAGCGATTGGAATAACAGCATTCTTTTGGATACCCGCCCTATTTGAACGGGAACTCGTGCAAATTATCCAATCTTATGGACCAATCGCTTTCGATTTCAAAACAAATTTTCAGAATTTGGCCGCGAGTCTTGCCCCTCCATTTATCTGGGATCCCAATCTGATAAATAGAAATGTACCGATCGCTCTAAGTCTTTTTGGTCTTTTTCTGGCGTTTATTGGTACAGTGGGCACTTTCCGCTTCTACCAATGGGGAGATCAACGTGCAAATGTTATTTTCGCGGCTGCTGTTTCTCTGCTAAGCGTATTCATGACAGCTTCTCTTTCCGAGGTTGTCTGGAATGTTCTACCGTTAATAGCTTTTGTTCAATTTCCTTGGCGCTTTCTGGGAATGGCGACGCTGTTCGTCGCTCTCTTGGCCGGAGCTGGGGCTGACTCGTTGCTCAGGCTGACCAGGCCATGGCCACGATTACAAACAGCGATCCCGGCTGTGCTAGTTGGCCTGGTAATACTTTATATTTTGCCCTGGCAATTTGCCGACTACTCAACTACTCCGCCAGAAGCCACTATTAGCGCTTCTATTGCCTATGAAAGAGAGTTCGGCACAATAGGCACTACTTCTACTGGAGAATATTTACCGGTAAATGTTAAGCAATTACCATCTCCAGATCCATTGATTGAATCGGCCATTTCACGCCAGCTGATAGAAGAATCGTTGCCATCAGCTGCGATAATAAAGGAAGCAATCTTTAAACCCCTTGAATATCGTCTAACAGTCGATAGCCCTGAAGCATTTTTGGCTGAATTTAACACATTCTTCTTCGAAGGTTGGCGGGCATATATCGACGGCCATTTAACTTCCGTGCGATTTTCGGAACCTGATGGGCTGATTGAGGTTGAAGTCCCCGCTGGAGAACACCAACTTCTGGTCCAATTTGAATCGACCACAATACGTGACATTGCAAAAACATTATCCTTCATTAGTTTAGCAGCACTTATTATCGCTCTTATTGTTTGGGGCAAGCGGCCGTATCGTTCGCCTGGATACGAGGCACTCACTCCGAATTCACCAACTATCCCTGAGCTTGGACTAATATTTATTGTTTTGGTTTCAATTTTTGCCGGCAAATGGCTTTTTCTAGATGACAATGATTCAGCTATAAGGCGAAGTCGTTT
>JBFFVR010000044.1:0-8915 GCA_041570685.1 Promineifilaceae bacterium (SeqCode) | reverse complement strand
AGTCGAATGTTATAGCGAGTTTTCTGTTTCATTGCCCCAAGAAGCTCATCAGCACTACGCTTGAGGTCTAGTTCAACCGTATTTCGAAATTGGATCTGTTCGTTTGAAAAACGCCAACCGCGGCTGATTAACTCCTCTGATAATTTATGGCCGATTGGAGTTCGACGCTGCTCATCGATACCCCAAGCGTGAACGACTTCAGGATCTATTTTTATGAAGATGGCTCTCTCATTCCGAGCAACTTGCTCTAATTCAGCTAGAACCACGCGTCTCAAAGATCCGTTTTTATAATCCAGTATTGGGCCTTTTGGCACATAAAGTATGGAAAGAGATGTGCGGGGCAGCTTTCGTTTTAGTACGAGAGCCGCTGCTAATGTTTCCTGTGCTTCCGGATTCTCTCCAATTTGTAGTAATAAGGGCAGGGCCTGCCATCCCCAGCGTGATTTAAATTCTCCCCATTGCCAGCTTTGGAGCGGATGAGGATTCGGTAATTTCATCAAGCTTTGTTGCCAAGTGGTAGAGGAGGATTCCAGCTTGAGCCCAAGATCATTGTACTTGGAATTAGGCTTTCCCATTACTTGTTCCATAGATCAACAATCGATCTCTAGTTATCGACCTCGTCGCCACTTGTATAGCTTGTAAACCCAATTATTATAGACGCGATCAGATGTCCCGACGGTACGTTGCAAATCGCCGCCAAAGCCGCGTTTGAAGCGGTATACTCCCCACAATCCGTCTTGATGCGATTGAAAGTTGGCTTCTAACTCATCCGCTGGATGGTCTGGAACACCCCATAAATCGTAAGTGGTGCATCCCGACTCTTTCGCCCAAAGAATAGCCGCCCATTGAGCAGCATAGTTTGGCATTCTTTGGCGCTCGCTATTTCCCGATGCCCCAAATAAATAAAATGCCTTCGCTCCACACTTGAAAACCATCACGGCCGAAAGCGGTTGTTTATCATATTCAGCAATCAGAAGGGCGCCATTCGCTGGCGCAAACAGTTCGTACGCCCTCTGGTAATATTCCGGCTCATGAATGCCAAAAACATTTCTTTCTCCTGTGACCTGGATCAGCCGGACAAAGATTGGCACATCCTCAACTGTACCTTGACGGACGGTAACTCCCTTCTTTGCGGCTAGGCGAATGTTGTAGCGGGTTTTCTGCTTCATTCGCCCTAAGATTTCGTCCTCGGTCGCTTGCAGATCTATGAGAACCGTTCGAGGTGGCTGGATCGTGTCTGAATTAGAAAGGCAATTATGACGTTGGCACAAATCATGCCAGGTAACAGGATCAATTTCATTTTGCCAAACCATAGGCTCGAACTTAACTAGACCCACACGCTCTTTATATAAAGCATGATCGATTTGGTTAAATAGAACGTCAATCTGTTCATCGTCTGACCAATTGACCAACGGACCGTGAGGGATGTAGCCTACTCTCAATAGGCCCAGGGCGGCAGAACGAATCAATATCTGGGCACCTGCCACGAGCCGTCCTTCGCGTTTTAACCAGACTCGCTGAGAATGCCAACCAAAACGATTTTTCAGCCTAGCCCAATTAGCCGTTTGCAAAATGCTACCATTTGGGTGTCCGGTTACGAAGTTATCCCATTCAGCGTCTTCTTCGTCGTATGGTTTTTCTTCTAAATCTATAAACTGGTCAAACATGACGGCGGGATTATACCTGAAAGTAATCTCCGAGGATGATTTACCATTATTGATGGAAATTAGTCACTCTGATGCTACCTGGCTTCATTGGTTAGTGCTACAATTTGAGGCTATGAGTCAGGTTGACCTTCTTTATCGCTTACAACAGATTGATGATGACATTCGTTCCGCCAAAGAGCGACTTAAGAAAGTCATCCAACTTCAAAAGGAGAGCGAAGCACTCCTGGTCGCTCGCAAACGGGCAGAAAAGGCAGCCAGCGAACTTCAGATGTGGCAAACACGCCAAAACGAGCTTAACCTAGAAATCAAAGGCCTTAACGATAAGGCGAAACGCTCTGAGAATCGACTTTATTCAGGCACCGTCACGAATCCAAAAGAGTTAACTGATTTGCAGCAAGAGATTGATTCGCTTGCTCGCCGACGCAGTCATCTGGAGGATGATCTATTGGAAGCTATGATAATGGTTGAGGATTCGCAAGAAGAGAGCTCTCTGGCGACTGGTTCTCTCAAAAAGATGCAATCAGATTGGGATCAGGATCAACTCGATCTACAGGTTGAGCAAGTTGAGTTGATTAGTGGAATTCAGGAATTAACACGCTTGCGCCAACAACAAGTGGAAAAAATATCACCAGCTTCGTTGGCCGCCTATGAGAATGCGATTCGAAGAGCCGGTATTACAGCTGTAGTTCATATGAGCAATGGTCGTTGCCGGGGGTGCCAGGTTACTGTACCGGCTAACCTGGTTAAAGCAGCCGATGAAGGCCAGCTGGTCAATTGCGATAGCTGCGGTCGAATTCTTTGCCCTATCTAGTTAATATCACTGGTCATTTATTAAGATTTAGCTAGCATCAAACTCGTGTTATTCGAGAACATGGTAAACACTTTACTTGTTTTCGCCGGTTTGTTGATGTTAAACTAAAATGTGGCTGTTGACCTAAACGAAGTCTGTCGTCCGGTGATTTACATAGGAGTTATTTGGTTGAAAATAATAACGTGCCCGACCGGGCACAGTTTTAATGGGAGGGTACGATAAACCTGCCGCGAAAGCTTCCCCTCAGCATCTTGGCTGTTGTTTTTGTAATCGCTTTGTTTTGGGCTGTTCGTCCGGCCGCTGCTGGGCGTTGCTTCCATTACTCTGTTGATGTTGGCATTGTGTGTGACGGCCGCCTGGAACCAGATCCGGAGCCTTTTGAAGAACCCACTCTTCCGGATGACAGTCTTCTAAATTATGCAACTTATGCCTATTTGGAAGATAACGTTAATATTTACCCCGAGCCCAACCTGGCTGCACCCGCACTATACAATGTTGGGGAAGGATTTTTATATGTGACAATCCAAGGGCAGGTGGAAGCAAATGGACATGTTTGGTATGTTGTTAACCCGGGTGAATACGTTCTCAAAGAGAATATTCGACTGGTAGAAACTCCAGCCTTTCATGGAACGGTCGTGACGGTTCAGCCCGAAAGGCCATTTGGTTGGATCGTGCAGGAAGTCGTTCCCAGCGATGAACCTGATGGAGAACCAAATCCGGAATATAGTAAACTGGTGCGATTTTCATTATTTCAGGTATTTGATGCTGTTGTTGGCGAAGACGACTGGATTTGGTATCAAATTGGGGGAGATAGATGGATTCGGCAAACCTATGTAAGTTTGGTAGATGTCCATGAACCCCCAGAGGATGTTGGCGATGATGAATTTTGGGTAGAGGTTGACCTCTATGAACAGACCTTCGCGGCCTACGAGGGAGAGCGCATGGTGTATGCGAGCCTGGTATCCAGCGGCTTGAACCGTTGGCCAACTTATGAGGGATTATTCCAAGTATTCAGCCGTCATTTGCAGACAAAGATGTCGGGAGCAGAGGGGAAGCCAGACTACTATTTCATCGAAGATGTACCTTATACCATGTATTTCGATCAACAGAACGAAATAGCTTTACATGGCGCCTACTGGCACGATCGATATGGCTATAAACACAGCCATGGTTGTGTTAATATGCCCCCCCAAGATGCCGAATGGGTCTACAACTGGTCAGCAGATGCGCCAAATGACCTTTGGGTATGGGTTCATACCTCGGATCCTATAGGCTACTTTAGCCGGGAAGCAACAAATTCAGAGGCGATTAGCTCCGAATCCTCATAGCCAGTTAGTCGAATTAAGATTTTTCTAGCGACCCACGCCAACACTACCACCAAAAGCGGCCGACATTTCGTCGTATATTGCGGCGATACTAGCTTCATCACCCCGGAAGAAATTGCCGTTTGCTCCAAGGGCTAAACGAGACAGGATATCGACATCAGCGTCATCACCATAGGCAATTGAGAATACGGTCGTCCCATCTCCCGCGGCCAAATCAATTAAATCTTGGTTGAATTCATAGCGATAACTATAGGTGTCTTGCCCGTCGGTTAAGACGACCAATGCATTAGCCGTATCGGGCGTCGAGTTTTGTTCCAGAATTGTGGCGCCGATACCAATCGCATCATAAAGAGCTGTATCTCCGTATGCTTCCAAATTATCGATAGAAGCTATGACTTGTTCTCTTGATGTTTCCACCCTCTGATTATTGACAACCAGCGGCAATTCATGTGAGAATGCAATGATGGTAATCAGGTCATCGTCTCCCATTTGTTCTACAAACTGGATTGCCGCGGAACGCATTTGTTCCATTTTGTCGCCTTCCATACTGCCAGAAACATCCAACAGCATAACCAGATTGACGTCTTTTCGAGCGGACTGCCATAGTTCCTGTGCTGCATAAAGGGTATCGATGCCTGGTGAATCAAATACAATTCGTGGTTCTTCTAAATCTACGCCACGCGATGGATCAAGCGGTGATCCAATCTCGGTACTTTGGTTAGCCGGGCGAAGGCCATTTGACACAGCTAATTGTTGAGCTTCGTCACCAAGCAAGTATTCGCGGAAAAGGCGAGAAGCTTCCTGGACTTCAGCTTCACCTTGGTCATTTATACAGGCAGGGTGGTTCGCAACAAAAGTGCCTTCAAGTGGGTAGATAGGTACAAGTTCGCCATCGCCATTAGACACCACATCGCTCTCGTACATGACGCCAGCGCCTAAGAACTGGTTACCGCGCTCAGCCATAGTCCGTCCCAAGTCGCCGGTACTTGAACTAAACCATGAAACGGCTGCTTCAAAGGCGCCAACCGAAGCTTGTACAATTGGCTGTTGGATATCTTCGACGCTCACTGCATCCGATTTCGATTCAGCTGCCTGGACGATGGCCAACAAAGTACTGGCCCCGCTACCAGACAAACCTGGATGGGTGTGACCCAGGCGTAAACTGTCGCCATATTCACCACCGCTATAGTAGTTCCAGGCTGAGGGATCGGCTGCTAAGCTACCGACATCCAACCAGCCTAAAGGTAAGCTTGGCCAGCCCAAGGCTTCGGCAACTGGTCGCCATGTAGCAATTACGAGTGGACTATTAGCCAAACTTTCACAGTCGTTGAGATAGTTATTGTTTCCCTGATCAGCTAACACATTGACCCAAACGTTTTCAGCCGGAATCCACAAGGATGGGTTCAAATCAGTGTCCGTAATATCTGTAATAGCCTCGCCAGAATCAGCTAGATTTAGTTGAACATAGATCTGATTACCAGCGGCGGTTTCTACCTCGGCTGCATTGAATTGTTCGGTCGCATCAGTCAACCAACCGTCTAAACTCGAATTGGCTGTAACATTGACTATTGCGGCGTTTCGTGGGGGGCCTTCATCGCTGCCGAAACCGCAGGCCAAGGCTGTTAATGAAAGGATCCCAACCATCATTATAATCGCCCGAATTGCCTTGTTTTGCATCATAACCTCTCTGTCAAACCTTGATCACACCCAGCCTAGAATTTGTAACACTGCGAAGTTGCTCAAGGAATCAAAGCGTTCATCCTGGTTAGCGACCCGCGGTGATAAGCGTCAGTTCGACAAAACGATCCTGGGCTTGCAGCTGGCTATCTTCCGTGTTCCGATGATCTTCTGGGGGTAAAGTGGCTTCGACGATAAATCGAGCCGGATCAATACCTTGAGCAACCAGATAGTCAACCACCGATTGCGCCCGACCAATCGCTACCTCAAAAATATCATCTTCGGTGTAAGGAGGATCATTTGCCGGCCAGGCAGAAGATCCTTCTACTTGTAAGAAGAGACCTACACTTTGTGATAGCGTTGGAATGACACAGCGATCTAAGATGCGGCGAGATTCCAGGGTCAGTTCTGTCGATTCGGGCAAGAAAGTAAAGGTACGGCAAGGTAAGACGACCAATGTAGCTGCTGCATCAGTGGTGACTCCACTCAGATCTAATTGCGATGAGATGGAGAAAGAATCATTTACCGGCTTGCCGTTGGGTTGCAAACTGGGTTGCTCGGCTGCCCTCAGCACAAAGCCGGGATTGACGAGATCTTCGACATTGTCACCGGCCGCATCGACGTCAGAGGCTTCCCAGACTCGACGGGCTATTTCCAGACGATTGATTATAGGCCTGGTGTCAGCCATCACGAAGGCGTTGTCGCCCAGATCGGCTTGGGCGATCGTCTCCAGCCAAAGGCGAAAATCTTCGGAAGCAGTTTCCGGATAAACAAAACTCCAATCGTTATGACCCCAATCAGCTATCTGCTGGGCGGCCGTGTCAAAATTTTCGACCTGATCTTTCAGGGTATCGAACCAGGCATTATGGAAATCCTGGGTAAGATCAGGCTCGTCGGAGAGAGTCTGCCGTGACGTAACGATGACATCCATAGCTATCCGCAACTGGTTTGAGCTAAGCAAAGGTAAGCCACCGCTGGCTTCAGCGTCATAGATATCAGGCTCCCAACCCGAAACGACGTCCGCCTGTTCAGCATTAAAGGCTGCGACCGCATCGGCGACGCTATCTTGAGGGACAAGCGTAACATCAGATCTTGGGCTTAATTGAGCGATCGACAAGGCATAGTAGACGAAATACTCTCCAATACTTCTTCGAGCAAAGGCAATACGGCTGCCTTCCATATCATTGATGGTCTCGATATCTCTTGCCCAGAGTTGATCGGCTCCAGCACTCTCATCGACTATAGCGGTAATGACGCCCGGACTGAAGAGGGCCACAGAATCCAATGTCGTTAAGAGACAATCCCATATGCCTGCGTCTAGTAAGGCTGTCCTTTGTTCTTCTGTGACATCATAGGCATCGTCATCATCTAAGAAGAATGGAACGATGCCTAAATGGAAACCATGTTCAGTATCTTTGCCTGACATTTGCATTTGCTGCAGCGTGTAAAAGCTGCCGAACGCGTCTGCCCCGCATATATAGGTGGGCAAGCCATCATTGGGATCATAATTAGGGCCAAAAACAGGTTCTGGAGAATCCAAATCAACGACAGGTGTTGCTCCTTCTTCGACGATCGCTTCCTCCTCAGAAGCGATAATTGTTGGCGTCTCGTTTTCATCACTAGCAAATTGGCTGTTTATGAGGCCAAAGCCAATAACACCGCAAACTATCAGCACGGCCAAACCGATTATCGCGATAAAGATGATCCGGGTTCTATCCATGTTCTGCATGGGTTACTCCTATGCAATAAAGGTGCATCTACATACACCAATCCAACGGCGGCTGGCAAAAGTTATAACAACATTTTGCCCCCATATGTGGGAAAATATTGAGATTACACCACTTAATCCAGCACATATGACGCTATCAACTATACGTAGTTATATATCCAAGGTTGCGTAATACATCTGACTCAGATTGGCCAGAAATAACATTGAATATATACGAACCGTATTGGTCCTGGTCGATAATCAATTCATTCGCTTCTGGGAGAACACAATGTTTACTCCCGCGAACACCACCGAGCATCTCCTGATAAGCTCCGATGCTGAAGAAGCCGATATAAAGGTCATCACTTTTCGCCGGCAAATATAGAGGCGATAGACTACCCTTGGGAGGGTAAATATCGTCACTATCGCAGGTGATACCACCTAACTGAACCTGCTGAAATGGTTCATCTAAATTATTTAATGGTAATACTATAAAATGTTCGCCTAGAGCCCAACTATCCGGAAAGGAACTCATGATGGAGCCATCGATGATATACCAGGGCAAATCAGAATTGTTCTCTTTCACGGCGATTACTTTGAATAAGTGAGCCCCGTGTTCGGACGCCGTATAGCGGCCGAATTCACCCATGATGTCGGGTACGGGAATATCATGACCTGCACACACTTCTTGCATTGTACTCAGAAGAGTTTGTATTAAGTGACGGTAATCAAAGTTGAATTCCAAAGTCATAGGAACCGGCATTCCGCCACCAAAATCGAAGATGTTTAATGTTGGGTATTTATTTTTCAAACGAGCATAAATCTCCATTGGTGGCTTAAGCCAGCTCACAAATTTTTCCTCATCTAATATCTGGCTTCCAACCATCGCATGATAGAGAGTCAAATCCAAATTAGGTGCCGCGGCGATGGCTTCAGCAGCCCGCCATATATCGCTGATGTTCAAGCCAAACCGGGAATTGTATTGATCCATTTCATCTTCATCCCCGTGGGCACCGTAACTTTTTTGGCGCAAACCTACCTCAAAAGGCAGACCTGATTCGATCAATGGCCCTAGTTCACTCAGATCCTCCACTACAGGAACAATATTAGCATGTTCGCTTTTGAAACGAATAATATTGCTAGCGTATTCGCTTCCTGGAGGCTTAAACCCATTGCAGATAACCATGCGCTCCGGCGTCAAGAGCCCGCGAGCAACCATTAACCGAGCAATTTCTACGTCGACTGTTGACGACATCTCATGATCGGCTCCTGCTCCAAGCGTCGTTCGGATAACTTCTTCGGCCGCGTTGGCTTTAGAAGCGTAGGCATAATGGAATTCCCCCAAATAACCTAACTCAGCTATTACTTCTCTGAAGAGATTACGCATTTTTTCAATCTGCCGTCTAATTATTGGCAGATAAACTATCTCTAATGGACTTGACAACGGTTCTTCAAGCTCAAATTTAGCCCCGTCATCGAGTAACAATTGGGCGAGATCCAAGTGTTCCATGTGGAGCCTGCCATTTCGTACACGAAGGTAATCGTTGAAGATATGGTCAGAAGCAGGCGATTCGCGTTCCCAACCGATGATTGCTCTAGGCATATACTTTCTCCGGATGATCGTCACACAGTGAGTTTGCATCGCTAGCTGAAGTCAATCTTCTTGTCGACACAATGATAGGTTCTGTTCCCATATCTATTAATCTGATAGCTTAAGGAAATAAAGT
>JBFFVR010000043.1:0-9170 GCA_041570685.1 Promineifilaceae bacterium (SeqCode) | reverse complement strand
TGCCTACACCCTTAAATATCTTTTATTCATGCACCCTTATCTCATTCATCAGCGAACAAAACAACATCTCACAGGTAATATTTTACCCAGAAGCCAGCGGCTCGCTAAATCATTAGACCGGAATCCTAGTTAGGAAACAATGGCATTGCTAACGACTATGAAAGATGCTTCAACTAGATATAGAACTGAGTCGCTATCGATTATTGCTGAAAAAGTGTTGCGTCTTGAACCACTATCGAATCGACGCCCATTTTGCGAAACTGAGTCAATTCCGCAGGACTGTTCAGGGGGCCAATGATTATCCCGATCCCTGCTCGATGAGCAGCCTTGATATCACGATTCGACAATTCTTTACCAGCCTTGCTGCTGAACTGAATATAATTGGCATCAGCATTTCGGGCTAAAGTTATGATTTCCTTTTTCCTCTTGTTGGACAAAAGGACAGTCCTGTAATTGGGAGCTCTTTTCTTCACCTCTGTTAGCCAATGGGTGTTATAAGAACCGACCATCAGATAGTTTGTCAGGTCTCTCATGTTTAACAAACGGGTGATCCAGGGAATGATCCGGGCATCATGGATTATAAGATGGTGGCCCATCATCAAGTTCCAGCAGGCTTTCAAGATCCTGAACATATTAGGCCCATTTGCTTTTCCGCTGGCGCCAATCATTACCGGCAAACCCCAAAAATTCCGCCCGACGCCGAACTGAATGACATCGAGATTGTGAGCTCTGGCTTTATTTATATCATCTAGTGAATAACAAACGGCCGTTCGAAAATATCGATATTCCGATTCCTCGATGGTTTGTTCTAGATACTTCAACCAGGCATTTACCCGCCTTGGAATCCATTCCTCAAGTGTCGGCCAAGGGATAAGGAGCTTGTCTTCCAAGCATACTGGCGTTTGGGAGAAGCTCCAGCTTGGTGTAAATGCAAATCGGGTGAGATAGGTCTGAACTAGCCTATCACCTGGGGGGGTTCTTTTAATATCGTTTTTGAAAGAGCTATTTAAGAAGGTGCCTTGAGCGCCAGCATACCGGCTGGTCATCTTCGGTACTTTATCCTGGTGCGCCTTGAAGGCATCGATGCTTAATCCAAAGGCATGTTTGCCTGGCTCCGCTAATATGACCGGGTGACCGTTTTCATAAGTTAGCCGGCTGCTTGCGCTTATATCCTTCACTTCACCGTGCCAGCTACCTTCAACTTTAATGATCTCGCCATTTTGACCAAGATAGACCCATACATGTTCTAGCTCGTAAAGATGGTTTATGTCCCAATCCCACCATATGGCATATTCGATGACTTGTTTGGCGCGACCCCGTGAAGTCCCCAGGCGGATATGACGCTCAAAGGAAGGGGAAGGCCCATCCTGCCGGATAACACTATAACCGGTTACCAATGGTTGAAAGGGTTCCAGATTATCCAATAGGATATGAGGGGCGTGACGATTGGCCAATCTGAGCAGAGTCGCATTCTGCTCTTGGCCAGTCAAGACAGCCAATTCTGCCTTCGGTTCTTCTCCCCAAATTGCTATGGGGTCATCCATATGCTAAAGCGTAACGCCGGGACATCCTAGTTCAGTGACTCATCTTACCCTTATGCACCTGAACCAGAACGGCAAAAATCGCTTGTCCCAGTTCAGGTTGGCATAAGGATAATTTTAGATCAATTTAGCTTCTAGGTCCCGCAGCTAGAATTTCCGGCGGGCATTCGGCGGCAAACTTCTTGAAATTATCATCAAAGCGGGCAGCCAGTTGTCTGTATTTTTTATTGTACGCATCTTCGCTAGGCCAAGACCCGGCCGGAACTAGCACGCTGTCGGGTACGTCCGGGCAGCGCTTGGGCACTTCAAATCCAAAGATGGGATCGACGTAGTATTCAACCTCACTCAACTCGCCCGCCAAGGCAGCATTTAGTAAGCGGCGCGTGTGTTTGATGCTTATGCGTTTTCCAACGCCATAAGCTCCGCCTACCCAGCCAGTATTCAATAGCCAACAATTAACATCATAATGATCAATCTTACGCCGCAGTAAATCGGCATAATACATTGGATGGTGCACCATGAATGGGGCGCCAAAACAAGCACTGAATGTGATCTCCGGCTCTTCGCCCAGTCCAACTTCTGTGCCACCAACCTTGGATGTGTAGCCAGAGATGAAATGGTAAACAGCCTGATCAGGTGAAAGCCGGGCAATTGGCGGCATGACACCCTGAGCATCACATGTTAGTAAGATGATGTTTTTGGGATGGCCGCCACGTTTCTCTTTTACCGCATTACCAATATAGGACAAGGGATACGAAGCTCGAGTATTTTCGGTTAAAGTATCGTCATCGAGATCGATCTGGCGGGTAACCGGATCGTAGATCACATTTTCCAGGATAGTGCCAAAACTTTGGGTGCAGGCATAGATCTCTGGTTCAGCCGTCGGCGACAGCTGGATCACTTTTGCATAACAGCCATCCTCAAAATTGAAGATCCCGTTGTCGCTCCAGCCATGTTCATCGTCGCCTATTAGCCCCCGGGAAGGATCGGCCGATAAGGTCGTCTTTCCTGTACCCGACAACCCAAAGAATAATCCGACATCGCCATCATCACCCTGATTGGCGGAGCAGTGCATGGTCATTACACCTGCCAATGGCAAAATATAATTCAATACCGTAAACACGCTCTTCTTGATTTCGCCGGCGTAAGGTGTGTTGCCGATAATTGCTAACCTATCTTTCAGGCTTAGCAGAATGAAGGTGCCGGAGCGGGTGCCATCAATGGATTCGAAGGCACTAAAGCCAGGTAACGACATGACGGTGAAATCCGGCATGTGCAACCGGTATGCCTCGCGACTCTTTGGCACAATAAACATGTTCCTGGCAAATAAACTATGCCAGGCCAGTTCGGTGATGATCCTGACCGGCATTTGGTATTCAAGATCTGAGCCAGCGTAACAATCTTGCACAAAGACATCACGGCCTTGCAAATAGCCCTGCATCCGGTTAAAGACTTCGTTAAATTGAGCAGGACTGATCGGCCGGTTGTATTCTCCCCACCAAATATGTTCTTCGGTTTCGGAATCCCTGACAACAAACTTATCCTGTGCGGCTCGGGCCGTATGTTTGCCCGAGTCGACGACAATAGGGCCCTTCTTGGAGATTTTGCCTTCACTTCGAAAGACGATCTCTTCGTAGAGCGATTCCATTGGCAAATTCCAGTAGATCTTACGCAGATTTGTCAATCCGTGATTCTTCAAACCATAGTCGCTTTTCAGAGCGGAAGCTTGGCCTTCAGCCGGTGTACTGATGTTCAATAGGTTGTTGTTCATAGCCAATCCCTGATTAACTTGCGATCGCCGATGTAAATTTCGTTAGGGGCATTCGGATCGAGGGCCCACTTCATGCGTTCGATCCCCGTAAGGATATCCTTCACCGAGCCTGCGTAACTTAAGCGTAAATGACCTTCCATCCCGAAGGCTGACCCGGGGACAGTTACCACAAGTGCTTTCTCTAGCAGAAAGGTTGCTAGTTCCAAAGAGTTATTTCCATAAGCCTGGAAATCAGGCATGCAATAAAAGGTGCCTTCGGGTTTCTGAACTTTGAGGTCACTAAAGGTTTGCAACTCTTGCATCATAACATCACGGTTATTCTGAATTGTGAGTCGCAGATTCTCCACCAAGCTTTGCATACCGGTAAGAGCCCCTTCGGCTGCGGCCTGGGACACCACTGGCGGACAAGATGTTATCTGGCTCTGAACGTTGGCCATCACATTTGTTAGCCGCTTGCTGGTGACGGTCCAGCCAATGCGAAAACCAGTCATGCCGTACAATTTTGAAACGCCATTTACCACAATGATTCGCGTATTTTCCACATCTTCATTGGTATATTCATAAGCCGGTTTGGGGTGTCTGTCGTCAAATACGAGCCTGTGGTAGATATCATCCATTATCAAATAGATATCTTTCCTTTCACAGAAGTTGACCAAATCGGCAATAAATGATTCAGAATACATCATCCCTGATGGATTGTTAGGACTATTGACGATAATGGCCTTGGTATATGAGCTAACAGCGTCCTCGACTTCAGCCAAACTCGGTTGGAAAGTGCCATCTTCCGGGGTAACGATAACTGGGATTCCATATACCATCTTGACCATCTCTGGATAGCTAACCCAATAGGGGGTCAAGAGAACCACTTCGTCTTGCGGATCGACGATGGAGAACAGCACATTGTAAATGGACTGTTTGGCTCCGGTAGAAACAATGATGTTTTCAGGAGAAACCAGTCGTCCGTAATTTTCTTCCGTGTAACGAATGATGGCTTTTTTCAATGAGGGAAGGCCATCGGTGGGGGCGTACTTTATATCGCCGGCATTCAATTTTGCCGCGGAGCCCAAGATGGCAGTTATCGGTGCCTTATTCTTTGGTTCCCCTCCGCCGAGGTGAATGACCGGCTCTCCCTTTGTTCTCAAGAGGCGAGCAGCTTCGTTGAGCTTAAGGGTCGGCGATTCTTCAATCGAATCAGCGAGCTTACTAATGCTCATATCTCAGTTAACCTCCTTAATCGACCCAGCTAGCATAAGCTGTTTGGTCAATAACTGACTATGATAATAAGCTCCTGCTCGTGCAAATAAATTTTTGAATTTGACAATTATACTAGGGTAAGGTGACCGATTCCAGAGCAATTTGTGAAATGTGGTGCAATCGATAAGGCCGGCACATCGAAGCAAGCGAAGGTACGAAAAAATATCTGTCTAATTAGGAATACAAGCAGAATGTTTTAAAAATTGTGGATTTCAAACGGGTGTGAGCCATAGAGTCTGGTATGGTCCCATATCGACTGCTAAATCTCCTTTAGCTGAACGAATTTCAATTCCGCTTAGCAGATCTTTCCAGCTTCCGCCAACCCCACCATTGAGCTCTCTGGCGTAGAATGATACGCGATGATTTTCGGTGGTGACGTTTTGCAGGCACAAAACTTTCTCGTGACCATCGGGAGATATTCGCAAAAGACAAAAAACTGCTTCATGATTCAAGAATATCTGCTGCTCTCCCCGTGGATGAAACGCCTTGGACTGGCACCTTTGTTCCAGCATTCGGTTATAGCCAGAAAAAATCTCGTGACGAAGGGAATCTGGATCGGCTAATTCTCGCTCTAAATCATCACGTTCTAGTTTCTGCCTGTTGATAGTCCGTGCTCGGCCGGATTGCTCGACCCCCTCAAACCAGCTTCTTGAGCCGAAAAGGCTATGAAAATAGATGCCCGGTACGCCCCGGAGAGCCAACATGATCGCCTGCGATCCGAGAAAGCGGCGAGCAATTAACGAGTTCTTTTCTCCGCTTGTCGTGGGATCTCCCAGAGCGTCCAAGAAACCAATGTTCAATTCATAAGGGCTCATACTGCCATCTGGGTTGGAGCGAAACGAGACATGACCGCCTAATCCCTCCGTCCGTCTGGCCATTTCGTTGATATCGTGCTCACTCAAGTATCCCCGAACCGGTGTCAGACCAATACCATCATGGGAGGCCAAGAAGTTAAAAAAGGTGACTTGATCTGATGGTAGCTTGAGCGAAGAAGCCCAACGACAAAGCGCCTCAACATTGCCAGTATGAAACGTGTGCAACGTGAGGGGAGGCAGGGAGAAGTTATAAACTAACTGTGCTTCGTTGCTACCGTCACCAAAGTAGGAGATGTTTTCTTCATGGGGCACATTAGTTTCTGTGATGATCGCCACTTGGGGGGAAACCAGGTCGAGCACTTTCCGCATCAATTGAATGATGCGATGAGTCTGCGGGAGGTGAATGCATGATGTTCCTACTTCTTTCCAAATAAAGGCGATTGCATCCAGGCGAATAAATTCAGCACCATTGGCAACGTAAAATAATAAGACAGCCAATATGTCCAGCAACAGATCAGGGCTTTGATAATTCAGATCGATCTGATCGGCGCCGAATGTTGTCCAAACATATGTCTCATCCTGGGCTTTGTTCGCCGCCTTTCGAAACACAGGGGTTAACAATGGCATGGTGCGTGGGCGGAAAACCAGAGAAAGATCGCTGTCCGGTTCCATGACTGTGAAATACTCTTGGTAAGCTGGTTCGTTGTCCAAGAAGCCCTGAAACCAGTCGCTTTCGGCCGAAATATGGTTAATAACCGCATCAAACATAAGACGGAACTTGTCACCGATCGACGAGACGTAGGCCCAGGTACCTAGATTAGGATCGACAGCATAATAATCGATCACCGAGAAGCCATCATCAGAAGAGTAAGGAAAAAAAGGCAGGATATGTACTGTGCTAACCGTATTCGTCAAATGTTTTGCGAGAAAATCGTCCAAGGTTTTCAGCGGCAATTCACCCTGGCGCCGAACCATGTCACCATAGGTGATCAATACGCTGTCTTTTTCCGTAAACCGGTCGGCCAAACTCGAATGGTCTTGGGTTAGTAGTTGTCTCTGGAAAGTAGCGACAATTCTCAGAAGTCTACTGTAGGTTGGCTCCGCCTTGGCCAGTCCGAATAAATAGGTTAGGTCTTCAAGCAAGCCTTCATTTAGCTTGATCATTGAATCACCAAACAAAATTCTCCGATGTCAGAGACAAGAAGTAAGAGTTTTCTTTCATCAAAGCTGACACCAATAATTTTTCAAGATATGCTCAATTCCCCCAAAAGGGCGAGAGAAAATACACAAATCAATCACTCGCTTCCTCTCATGCAAATCCTATAGTAACCAAGAATATGCGATACAAACGCCTTAGCCCTTAACACCACCAGCTGCCAGACCTTCTGCCAAATATCGCTCCATGCCCAAGAATAGAAAGATGACGGGCAGGGTCATGATGGTGGAAGCAGCCATGACGACATGCGGCCGGGGAGTCGGGGCGCCGAAAATCGTGTTGACAATGATGGGCATCGTAAACATCTCGCGGCTATTCAGGAAGACAAAGGCATAAAGGAATTCGTTCCAAGCGATCATAAAAGCATAAATCGCCACAGAAATGAGAGCAGGAACCGCTAAAGGCAAAGTAATTCGCCAGATCACACCGGGACGGCTGCAGCCGTCGATTAAGCCCGCTTGTTCAATTTCATCCGGTATCGTTCGAAAGTAATTAACCAGCATGTAAAGAGCTACTGGTAAAGTCTGGGCCAGATATAGAACGAGTAGAACGGCTAAATTGTCTTGAACTTCAAAACCAAAGGCCCGGCCTAAATTGGCCACCATCGCGAAAAGCGGGATGATGATCAGCACCCCTGGAAAAAGATATATCATCAGGATGCCGTTTAGCATGACATTCTTGCCTCGAAATGCTAGCCGGGCAATGGCATAAGCTCCCAAGGCCGACAGGATGACGGCAATCAGGGCAGTTGGAATGGAAATAATCAGGCTATTTAAGACGCTACGAGCGAAATTCCAGAAACTGGGATGTTCTGGATCAAACAGTTCCTCATAGGCCTCCAAGCGCAATTCGGCTGGGACGTAGGTGGGTTCCCGCCCTCCGATTTCAGCTCCGGATTTAAATGATGAGCTCACCATCCAATAGAATGGAAAGATGATGACCATCAGGAACATGCTTAATCCCATCAATAATATGAATCGCTTCCAGTTTAACCAGCGACCCATCCGTTCAATAGGCGTCATTTTTTCGTAGTCGGATGCTGTTTTCTTGCTCATTTAGTTCTCCTCCACATTCCTCATCACGATAAGAACGTAAAAGATGAGGAAAACCACCAGGATGGCCAGCAGGATCATGCCGGTTGCTGCACCCTTTCCGAAATCGAGCAGGCGAAAACTGAATTCCACCGTTAGTGTGGGTAGCACTTTCGTGCCGAAACCGCCACCTGTCAGAAGAAAGATGTCGTCAAATTTGTTAAAGGTCCATATCAAACGGAGCAGAAAGATCGCGCCCAGGACATAGCGTAATTCAGGTAAAGTGACGAAACGGAATTTTTGCCAGATCGAAGCCCCATCGACTTCGGCTGCTTCATATAAGGTATTATCCACCGCTTGAAGCCGCGCCAGTATCATCAGCATGGCAAATGGGAAATAGCGCCAGCCTGTAAAGACAATCACCAAGAGTAAGGCTAATCCACGCACGGAAAGGTAGGCAGCTGGGAGATCGATAAGGCCTATTCTAATCAACAGATCGTTGAGCACGCCTGAGGGGCGAGGATCAAGAATCCAGCGCCATACAAAGGCGACACCGACGATGGGGGCGATATAAGGAACTAAAAAGATCGCTCTAGCTGCCCCCCGACCGCGAAAAGGATGGTTAAGTATCAAGGCTGCTGCTAAACCCAGTAGAACGGTTAAACCGGTCGATAAAAAGGAATATACGATTGTGGTTATAGCCGCTCCCCAACTCCACTTCGTTAGAGCCAGCCAGACTTTTTGTAGGATATTCGCCTCTCCCCACTCTAACGGCAAAGGACCAGGTTTAAAGGCGAAATCATTGATCACGGAACGGAAATTGTCTAAACCAACGAATTCTGTATTGAAAACGTCGTTTAGATCACTTAGACCAACCTTATGAAAACTGATCCAGATGCTGAAAATAGCAGGGAAAATGACTAAACCAAATACGATGACAGTGGTGGGCAAGATGAGGGCCCAAGCGAGGCGAGCTTCTTGGGCACCCTGGCTCCGCCAACGTTCTCGCAAGCTTTTTTTTCGTGGAGAGGGAGCGGCACTTTCTCCCGAAGGAGTCGTTGCTGCAGACATAGGATGCCCCTTTCTGCAGAAGTTAATCGGTGCCTGATAATCCAGGCACCGATCAACTCGTAGCAGTGATAATGGATCAGTTACGCGATCTATTCGCTGCGATCGGCCAGCAAGGCCTCAACTTGCTCTTGCAAGAATGCGGCTCCCGTTTCCGGAGTCATCGTGCCTTCCAGGGCAATAGCACTGATGACTGTTGGAATAAGCAATCGGCCTTCGATATCGCCGACAACCGCTCGCTCAGTGGCATCATAGTCGGGTCGGAAGAGCCAACGTTGCATCGTATCATACCCGTTGGCAATTTGCTCGAGGGTATCATCTGAATAGTTGGCGAAGTAATCGCTCGAACTCTTCCAAGGTTCAACTGCACTCTTGAGCACCGGAACTTTGCCAAAGGGGGCCAAGGCCAGAACTTCAGCATAACCTTCTGTTAAGAAGTATTCGACGACATCCTGTGCTTGAGGATCGGCTCCT
>JBFFVR010000042.1:0-9265 GCA_041570685.1 Promineifilaceae bacterium (SeqCode) | reverse complement strand
TGTTCTGATAACCTGGGCAGAATCTGGAGATAACGGCATTGATAGTGCTGTTGCTGCCGTACTGAATAGCACAGTACCTTTATTTACTATTGTCATCGCTGGCGTTCTGCTGCGCATCGAAGCAATCACAATCGGGCGCATTGCTGGCCTCGTTGTCGGTTTCTTTGGGGTCGTCTTGATGTTAAGTCGTGGGCTGGGACAGGGCGAGGGCAGCTTGGTAGCACATTTGGCGGTGATCTTAGCATCTCTATGTTATGCCGTCAGCAGTGCATTTGCCCGGAGCCATTTTCCAAAGACAAATCCTGTGGTAGTTGCTACCGGCCAAATCGTGATGGCCACTATGATCGTAATGATATTTGCCCTCTTGACGGAGAATCAAGCTCAGCAAAATTGGACGCCAAGTACGATCGTCTCTTTGTTGTGGTTGGGTCTTTTGGGATCCTGTATTGCCTATATCTTATACTTTTTCATACTGAAGAGATGGGGACCGACACGAACGACGCTCGTTACTTATCTGATTCCCGTTGTCGGCGTTACTGCGGGTGTTCTTATATTAGATGAGCTGCTAGATTGGCGCCTGCTTGTCGGAGGGGGGCTAATTCTGTGTGGGATCGCTCTTGTAAATTGGCGGCCGAGAAGAGCCGTACCCAATATTAAACTTCAAAAACAATAGAGTAATTAAGATTTATGTCAATTGAGCCTAAAGAGATTGGTGAACAGTTCAGTGTACAATTTGTATGGAGAATTCCGGATGGCGATTTTTTGAGATCGCTATTTGCTGTTGAAGTTCTCGCTCGCGATTCCTTATCAGAAAAATACGTAATACTGCTCAAGGAATTCACTGCAGCAAGGCAGGAGAGCAGTGAAGGTACGATGCGCTCGCTGGAAGAACTTAACAAAGAGTATTGGGTCCTCGTATCAGAGCTCGTTGGCAAACGGATCTCCCTGGCATATGAAGCGGATGACGGCCGTCCTTTATGGTTGCGACTGGAAACTCTTACTGGGGAACACAACTTCTTCAGTCGTCTAAATGAGTTGCCGCCGGCACTCTCGAAACGGCCACCGAACGGAGAGGAATCAGATCAGTTTGCTGGCTGATTCCTAGTAGAAATCTAATTGGCCAATTGGCGAGGTCGCCGTTCGTTATATCTCTTGCGCTTGGAACAACCGGCGCCACATATTCGATTGTAGCAACATGTCGGGATCGTAGTGGGCCTTTAGGCGGCGAAAATTTTCGACAGTTTCTTGGCCAAGATATGACCGAAGTATCTCCGGACGTAATGTGCTGTCCTTTGCCAAGTAGAAACGGCCTCCTGCTTGCAACACAATTTCGTCTAGTTCCTGTGCTAAATCCAATAGCCTTGCGCGTCTCTTTGGGGTAACCCGAAAATCCATAGCCAAGGAATAGCCATCAACACCATGACTAATGAGAAACTCGTCCTCACGATGGCGTTTCAGGACAGTTAAATAATTTGGCAATCTTCTCTTTTGGCACTGCCGCAGGAGTTTGCTGAATGCATCTAGCGCGGTGTCGCTGGGTACAAAACATTGGTATTGGATCAAACCACCTCGGCCATAAGATTTCTTCCAATTAGGCACATAGTCAAGCAGAAAGTGAAAGGCGACATGAGGCTGACGGAACTTTGCTCCATCTGTATATTTCGAGCTCCAATATTTTCCTGAATTTACCAGGCGAACACCTAAGTTGTTGAAAAATGGGCGCATGAATCGCCACATAATCGACCTAGGGATCACCCCAAACATCGTATCTGGTAAATGTTGATTCTCAAGGCGCAATGTCTGTTGAGCAATGGGATCTTCATCAGGTCGCAGATAGGTTGCACGATGAATTTGTCCCCGTCCCAATGATTTGCCTTTAGCTAAAGCGTCTATCCAGCCCACGAGATAATCCGAACTTGATAAATGTTCTTCGAATTGGGCTATCATCTGAGCTAGATTCTTGCTCGCTATTGCTTCAACCTCCAATAATCCTGAGTGAATTCGCTTCAATTGAAGCGTTATGGAAGTGAAGACTCCGAGCATACCAAATCCGCCGATGGCGGCTCGAAAGAGCTCGTCATTTTGCTTTCGATTACAGACGACCCTTTCCCCAGAAGGTAATAATAGTTCAAACTCTGATATTTGGTCGCCGATAGTTCCGACCTTCCATGCGTTCTTCCCATGAACATTCATACCGGCGCAGCCACCGATCGTTGGCTTTGAAGTTCCTGGTACAACGGCCGGCCACCAGCCATCTTCCAGCACATATTGCCAAAGCTGATTTATAGTAACCCCAGCCTCAACCTTAATCTGACCCGCTAAGGGATCCCACTCGAGAATTCTATTTAAACGCCGCATATCTAAAGAGATATTTTCACTATTTAAGGGGGCATCGCCATAGCTATTTCCTGCACCACGCAATCCAATGCTATGGCCACTTTCAACACCCCTTCTTAAGACTTGCTTCAAATCCTCCAGCGTACTTGGTCGATAGACGTAACTCATGACACTGCTGGCCTCTCCCCAAGCCGGTACTCTTTCCAATTTTTCGCTTGGAAGAAGCCTCGTATATTGGCTTTTTTGCGCACCACGACCGTTTTTAGTTGCCTGCTGCTGAGTGACTGGAACTTTCTGGTCTAACATTGTTTTTCTATGCAACGCGAATATCAAGGAACGGAATCGAGCTTCTAGTTACATATTTAGCTTACGGAAGATAAAGGATGGAATTGACCGGATAATTATACCAACGAATCGCCAGCGCCGTGGCATGTAGACTGTTTGTTTTTTCTTTTGAATCGTATGATAAATTTGTTTGGCTGCCTCTTCAGGCGAAATAACCCAAAATGTTCTGGCGGCATTTTCAAGCAACCGGGTGTCTATAAAGCCCGATTTGATGGTGGTCACGGTAACGCCATAGCGACTAACTCGATTTCGTAGCCCTTCTAGATAGGTATCCAAACCCGCTTTACTCGAATTGTAGACTGGGCTAAGGCGTCGACCCCGATCCGCAGCAATTGAAGAGATACCAACGATTTGCCCTGAGCCGGCCCTTTCAAAACGTTGTGCCGCTAGATCGAGCCAAGCTATTGCCCCTTTTAAATTCACATCTATCATGGCGGAATTCTTGGCAAAATCGTATTCTTCAGGAGTCATAGCCGGTTGTATGGCTGCTGAATAAATGATCAGATCTAATCCTTGTAGGTCGGCCGTGATCGTTTGAAAGAGTGAGGCCGTATTTTCATAATCTGTCACATCATGTGGATATGGCATTGCCACGACTTCTGGCGGGGCACCGCGATTAAGCTCCTGGCATAGTTCCGTCAGTTCCTTCTCGCGTCTAGCCACCAGTGCAACACAGTATCCGTGCCTGATAAGCAGATGGGCCAATGCAGCACCAACACCTGATGATGCGCCAACAATAATGGCCGCTTGGCGATTTTCTAGAGGTCGAATAGGCGTTGATTTAATGCTCACTTACGATACCTGACATTGATTGGTGAAATCAGAAAGGGTATTTTAACACATGTGCAAACATATTAAAGTTGGGTGAAAAGGATGAAAATGGCTCCACTTTCAGGTGTTACTCAACATCTTTTAAGGTCGCCTATCCAAGGTACGGACCTCTTAGAATAGCGTTTGCCGATATGATTACTTCTTTAATTGTCTGATTCTTAGTTGAATGAAAGTTCTAGGGGTTTGTTAGTAAATATCTAGATGAGGTATATTGGGTTGCTGTAGATCCATCCCCTTTCTTTACCCTGAAATTTAATAAAGCATTCCACGCGATAAGCCCCAGGTAAAGTAGGTATATAGGTCAAATTAATGTCGTCTTTGACCTCATCAACTTGAACGCCATTATGAATTAATCGAATGTTGCATCGTGCGGGGGCAATAATCTGAAGCGTTGCCCCAGCATCAAGTTTTATCTCATCGCCCATGATTCCTTTGTTTCTTCCCTGGCCTGAGAATCGGAAATCGGCCGTTGAATGGGGTAAATCATACCCGATCCAAGTATTTCCTTTCCCAATCGCGTCTAAGATGCGTCTCTTGTCACTATCTATATCCCCTTGAAGCTCCTCGGCTAAAAGAACATGGGTATTTACGGTCCTGAATAGAAATTCATAAGGGAATATCGTTCGTCTAAATGGTCCAATCGAAGCCTCAAATCCATGGGCGTCGCTGCCACCGATCGCTACAATTCGTTTTCCTGCAGAAAGCAATTCATCCCATTTGGTCAGTGTAGCAGGCTCTGGTCCGCTAATAAATTTGCTAGGATTTAGAGCTGCTCGTAAGGAGCGCAGTTTGTTACCCAATTGCCCTTTAAAATTTGACATATAATTCCAGATTTCAAGACCTGTGTACCCGTCAATATGCCAGTCTTGCCAGCCCAAGCTGCCCTCATCAAAAGCGGGTGCCGGCGGATCATAAGGATGGGCCAGGAAGCCGTAACCGCCGTGGGCTAAGGTTTGTTCAATTAATTGTTGCGGATCGTCCGCGTAAGGTGACAATTCTATTTCGGCGCCAATTGCTAAAAAATGACTAAATTGAGGATTTCTACGTGGGTTATGGACCTCTTCTCCAACTAGCAGTAGAACGCGACCGTTGCCGTTTTTATAATAACCTTCGATTCCATCTACCCAGATGTTATGGTCGGTTACAATCATAAAATCAAGCCCGGCCTTAATAGCATCATCAGCAATTTCACCATGCCATTTGGTCCCATCGGAGTAGGGCGTATGCATGTGTGTATTTCCGAGATATTCGTACATAGTTAGGCCGTAATTCCTGTAGATAGAATAAGACGTGGAAGTTACTATTTAACTGACTATATTCCTGAGGGATTATAGTGAATGTGAAATTGCTAGCAAAAAGTGGTACACATAAGCAAACAGGGATAGTCTGGCAAGTAGACAACAGCAATAACTATATTTGCTGATGTCGTAGCAATGTGATGAAACGATATTTGTTCTTCTTAATGCTCTTTGGAACCATAGCAACTATAAGCCTTGCATGCCGGAGGGAACCACGGGAGGAAGCTTTTGTTACTGTGCCTGATGTAGAACCACAACCCACCGTCGAAGTTCCTTCTAGTATCCCTTCTCCAGGCCCAAATCACCAACCGCTATATGGCAATGGAACGAGGTTGCCAACTACTGTCAAAGTATCGATCTCAAGTGCCAGCCCAGAGCCAGCTAGTATTCAAATGCCAGCCTACATTGAAACAGAAATTGCAGGATCAAATTTGGCTAGCATAAAAAGATTGGTCGGCCGTCATGAACTCGACGGTAAATTAAAACTAGTTAGCCTAGAGCCCGTTTTTCAAAACTCAAGCGGATCCCCAACAAATTCCTGGTTGGACGGCTCTCATTACTTAACCGAGGTTTGGTATCCCGAAGGTTATTATCTGACAGACGGTGTCGGCGGTGATTTTATTGTCATCTGGGTAGGTGAACCGGACAGTCCAATTAAAACGGTTAACGGAATCTACCGTAACGCAAATCTGCCCCCAACGGCTTCAAATGGTAGTGAAGCTATTTTGGCTCTAAACCTAAACGATGGGCAATCAGAAGAGGTCATTTTGACGAAAGATGGTCGCAAATTATCACCTCATGCGGGCGACACATTTCAGCTTACGGATCTACTGCTAGAGGATGGGGGAATTTTAAAGCCAATTCCCGGTGTGCTCCTGACATTTGACGATAGTGGTAAACTAAAAGTCGCCAAATTACCATTAACCAGTGGCGATTACTTTGTTGGATTGATGGCGCAAACAAGGGAGGGAATTACCTCCGCAGCTTATGCCAACTTCCTGGTACGGAATGATACGGTCCGTCCCGATATGCGTGCCTTTTATAGTCCGAAAGACGGCTACCAATTTCTTTTTCCCACGAGTTGGAGAGAGCCAGAAATTGAGCCAAACAGATTGGTCACCGGTAATGTCACTGGGACTATTACATTGGTTATCACAACGCATCCTGAAATGAAAGATCGGCCTGCTGAAGAGTTGCGAAATAAGGCAATCGAAAATTTTGGCGAGATTCAGATCCTTTATGAGGACAAAGTATCGGTAGGATCATCTGGAGCACTAAGAACGGTGTACGCATACGATGCCGATGACGGTGCCCATACCGGCGTGTTCTTATCATTTGTTATAGAAGAGTTGGCATACGTCATTGATATTGACGGAAAGGCTGAGTTGGAAACCAGTGTGTTGGAACACCTAGATTCGATAGCCAATAGTTTTGTTTCAAGACCTCGTCAAGCCGGAAACATTCTGGGTAATTGGCAAATTTTGAGACTGAGCGATTTTGTTCTATCTGTTCCAGCTAACTATCATCTTGTTTCATTGGATAATGGCTGGCATCGTTTTGATTCTTCAGAAAACTTTGAATTCAGTGCTTTGCGCATTGACAGGGTGTCTGAATCCCCGTTAGTACAAAAAATGGAGAAGTGGCAATCGCTAGCATCTCGGGGAGTGACGGAATTTGAATATAGCGAAATCTATGAGCTAAATATTGATAATCAGCTCTGGCGAAGAATTGATTTTAGCTATGAACAAGATGATTACGGGTTGACGAGTGGCAACATCATGGCAACTGAATTCGATAATTACATACTCTCCTTGTGGACAGAGGCTGAAGCCGACAAATATTTGGACTTTGAACGTGATATCTTATCAATAGTGATTAATTCGCTCGAGAAGAAAGAGTGAAAACAAACGACTTTTATCACTTGTGTGCGGCTCGATCATTCGACCACAGCAACCGATCCACCTCTTCGTGAATCACCGGCGGCTACCAATCGACCAGCGTTCGTTCGAGAAACGCTGTGGGCGCCCCCAAAGTAGATGCTTCGCTTATCCCAACGGTTTACCGGATAATCCCATTCCTCTAGAGTGTTAACTGCTTCCTCTTGATATCCCAGCTCACATTGTAATACGCCTTTTTCAAGATGAACGCGAGGGGCGTTTACTGCATCGATCAGACGCATCTTATAGTCCAGTAAGTTGCTTAACACTTGCATAATGGCGCTTCGAATGCGAACGCTTCCCCCACTACCAACGACCAACCTTATCCGTCCATCCAGTAGAACAAACGTAGGTGTCATCATGGTGTGGATGCGCTCACCAGGCGGCCGCGCATGAAATCCCTTTGGATGAAGATCTTCTTCACCGAGAATATTGTTTGGAATAAAACCCGTACCTGGGACGACATAACCGGCAGACTCGCCAGCCGTTGTTGTCAAGCTGACAGCTAATCCATTTTCATCGATGACACTGATATGACTGGTATCAGGGTGTGGTGAGGTGTCGGAAAAACTAGGTAGGCGACCTTTTCCGCTCAATGAACTTAAAACTTCTTCGGTAAAATGAGAGACCAAAGAATCGGATAGAAAGTAATTCGTTGCATCAATCCAGGAAAGTTCCTCCTCGGCCCGATCCCATATCGGCCGAGCTCGTGACGTAGCAGCCATAATCTCGTACAATAATCTGAGATGTTCTGCGGAGCCATAAGTATATTCTTGTAGATTGAAATGACTGAGTAACTTTAGAGTAAAGGCAGTTAGAACCCCTCCACTTGATGAAGGAGGAGGTAGCAGGATCTCATATTCTCGATAAGGTATTATGATCGGTCCGCGTTTCTTAACCTTATAGGCGAGCAGATCCTCAGAAGTCACTAAACCGCCATTGTGCAATTGATCTTCCAGAAACGCCTTGGCTAAATGACCCGTTCGCGAGTACTCGACCCCTTCCTTTGCTAGCGAATTCAAGGTGTCACTCAGACCAGGAATAAACATATTTTCGCCTGCTTGTATCATTCGTCCATTGCCCGCGAAGATGCCAGCCAATTCTTCGGTATGAGTGAAGATTGGCGTGAGTAATTCACAGGTTTCCGCTTGAAAACTTGAAAGACCTACTCCATTATTCGCAAGCTCAATCGCCGGTTCTAAAAGCGAGTGAAGGCGTAAAGTACCAAAATCTGTGGCCATTCGGCATAGTCCCGCGATATTTCCCGGGACCGCAACAGCCCCACGTCCGAGATAAAAATCCTGGCTAGTCGGTCCAAAATCAATCGTAACCTTTTGGAAATCAAGATCTTTATTGGGATGCTGGAGGCCAAGACCTGGCATGGCGCTAAAAAAATCATAGCTATGGCAGTGATAAGCTGAACCATTGGCCTCTGGCTTAAATACTTGTGCAACACCACTACCTCCGAGATGGACTACGCCAACTTCGGCGATAAAGGATGTGAAAGCAGCTGCAACAGCCGCATCGACCGCATTTCCTTCCATTCTTAATATCGCCTCACCGGCAGCGACAGTTCGTGAATCGCCAGCTGCAATTACTCCACGCATATTAGGGTATACTCCATTCTGACTAATGATTGGCAGGTCGTCTTCCCGGGAAAAGAAGAATATCTAAGTTTATCGGCAAGTTGACATACGGGCGAAATATTACTATGATTCTTAATATTGAGAACATTATTATTAATAAGAATGATTGCATTCCATGGGAACAGTTGATAGGAATTTGAGATGACGGAAAACATAGCGACATTGGCTATACACCCGGTTAGACTACGCATTTTACAGTCGTTGGTAGATGGACCAAAATCGACCCAAGAAATTTCCTCATTGTTGTCCGATATTCCCACATCCTCACTTTACCGCCATTTGAAGGTCTTGCTTGATGGGGAGATTATAACTGTCGAAAAAACGCGCCTTATTCGAGGAATTCAGGAAAAAGTTTACAAGATCTCTCAATTTCCGCATTTATCGGCAGAAGACATCAGTGGGGTTCCGGCAGATGAGCATCTGCAATTATTCACCACCTATGTAATTACCCTTTTGCAAGGATATTCAGACTTTCTGAAGCGCTCCCCCAATCTCGATTTTGAAAAAGAACGTGTTGGATATAGCGAGGTCAATGTGTGGGCAACCAATAGCCAACTAGGCGAGTTCGGACGAATGCTCAACGAAGCCCTGGCCCCACTTATGAGTCAAGGACCTGGTGAAGGTCGTCACCGACATAAATTGGCAATTATCACGCATCCCGTTGACGATCCAAGGATAGAAGATGACTGATCAAGAACTAGATCAACTTCGACAATTGATACCATTACTAATACCCATTATTCTAATTCAATTTGGTCTTATGGTAGCCGCCTTGGTTGATTTGATTAAAAGGCCAAAGACTCGTGGCCCCAAATGGATTTGGGTCCTCATAGTCGTTTTTATTAACCTCATCGGTCCTATTGTTTATTTT
>JBFFVR010000041.1:0-9454 GCA_041570685.1 Promineifilaceae bacterium (SeqCode) | reverse complement strand
GGGGCTTAGCGATAGTTCCCAGTATTATTTTAGCGGAAAGAACTATGCTCAACTTGGAATGTGGGCCAGGGCAACTCTTCATTTTCGACGAGCCGTCGCTCTTGAGCCGGCGAGCATATCCTATCAAAAAGCTTTAGCGGAATCCTACGATCAACTAGGCTATTACCAGCGCAGTTTGGATGTGTTAGAATTTGCCCATAGATCAACCGCCAATCCTGAAAGTCAAGCCAGCTTGATGGATATGATGGCTCAGGTGAGGAATAAGGTCGAAAGAGAAGAATTAGATATTTCAAAGGAGAACATAAGCAGTAAAAAATGAGCAGCCAGGCCTCTCAATCGTTAGAAAAACGGGCTCGGAATGCCATGCTGCAGCATGCCTTCTTTCGCTGGGAAAGTGCAGTTGTTATCGCGCTAACCTTGATGTTGGCCGTTTTTGGACCGATGATACCGGCGACCAATTTTGTACCGATTTGGGTCTGGTTGTTGGGTGGCTTGTTGGCGGAAGGAGCTTTGGTTTATAGCAGCTACACCGATCCCGAAACCGGACGAAAGGTCGTTGCTGATATGTTGAGAGATGAATTCCATCCGGAACAATTACAGAACAAAGAACTTCGTCAGAAGATGGAGCAAGCCCTGGATTACCGGAGTCGCATCATAACGTCCTCGCGCGAGCGAAGAGAATCCGTACTAACTGATAGTTTGTTAGATACCGCCAGTCAGATAGATAACTGGCTTGAAAATATTTATCATACCGCCGTTAGATTAGACCGCTACTACTCCGATCAGGAGGTCTTACGAAGGGATAAAGAGCGCGCCAAGCAGAGTATCAAACAGCTGGAACAGAGAATCAAGCTTGAAGCAGATCCGAAGGTCCAGAAAGATATTGAAGTCACATTGAGCAGCCGGCGAAAGCAAGTTGAGACTATTGAAAGGATTGAAAAGACGATGGATAGAGCCCAGTTAAAGTTAGAGGCGACTTTGTCCTCGTTGGGAACTATCTATTCGCAAACAATGCTTATCGGGGCGAAAGATATTGATAGTAGCCGCGCAAAACGGCTAAGCCATGATATTACTGAGGAAGTCCAAGAACTCGACAGCATCTTGTTGGCCATGGATGAAGTTTATGCTGACGGGACGCAAAGCTAGTGATGTCTGTTAAATGCCACCTACAGATTTATTAAGCTGGATTCAAAAAGTTTGTCAAAATAGAGCGCCTTTGATAACATCGTCGCTTGGTCTATTACGGGTTAGGAGAAAGAATCAGTAATGAAAGTCTTACTAAAGGAAGATGTAAACAATCTTGGTTATGCTGGCGAGGTGATGGAAGTGGCCGATGGCTATGGTCGGAATTACCTTATACCTCGGGGTATAGCTGAAAAAGTAACGCCAAGTGTCCTCAAATCGGCCGAAGCATGGCGTGATCGGGCGGCCATTAGAATGCAAGAGGTGAAAAAAGAGCACCAAGCCTTGGCAGAGCGCATTGAAGCTACAACCCTAGAGTTCACGGCTCGGGCAGGGGAGACTGGCAAGTTGTACGGCTCAATCACCACCGCTGATATCACTCAACAACTGAACGAAACACTAGGCACAGACATCGATCGGCGTATCGTTGTCAGCGATCCTTTGAGGCAACTGGGTGAACACAAGATTACCATTCGCTTAAGCCGGGACTATCAACCCGAGGTAACGGTAATTGTCAACCAGTTTGAAGAAGAGGTTGAGGACGAGTTAGAGGAAGAGTCCGGTGAAGTTGAAGCTGATACAGTTGAAGCGGAAGAAGAACTCTTGGAAACAGCGGATGAGTCAGATGAGGTCGAGGAAATAAGCGAAGGATCTCTGTCCGAATCTGAGCCTGAAGAAGTTGACTTGGTGGATTCAGAACTGGAAAACGATGACACTGAGGAAGATGAGCTGGATATTGAAGAGGAAGCTTGATTCAGAAATTCTTCAATGTGTTGTCTACCGGGCAATATGACATACTTAATGCCACTGGCCTGGGTCAGTGGCTTTTTTTAGGCCAATTATGTATATAGAAACGTGGAACCAAAGCTGCAGTGGATGAGTTAGGGAGTCTTCTCCGCGAAGCCCGCGAAGCCAAAGGACTATCGTTAGTCGACGTGCAAGAAGGCACGAAAATAAACCCGCTTTACCTCGAGGCGCTTGAGGACGGCCGTTATAACGACTTGCCAACGGAAGTTCACGTTCGTGGTTATCTGCGTAACTATGCGCGGTTCTTGGAATTAGACCCGGAGCCCTTGTTAGATAGGTATGAAATCAGCCGCGAATCTTACAGTGCTATTTCTGACCCAGCTGCTGATGATGAAATAGGGACCATTACCGGCCCTCAGAGGGAAGGCCAAGTATTTTTTGATCCTGTTAACATGGAAATATCCAATGGGGGTGGACGTGACTCAGGTTCTTCGATCATTCGCATCGTTCTTATTATCGCTTTGATTGCCTCAATCGCCTTGGTAGCAAATCGCTTCTTACCGTTGCTTACCGGCAATGGAGATGCAAACGATAGTTTGACGGCTAGTTTTGAGGATGCTGTTAGTAACATCACTAATGAGCTGGAACAGCAGCCTGAACCTACATCCGATTTAGCTTCAGGTTCAGTTTCGGATGAGCCGATTACATCGACGAGCCGGAATCCTGCTGTTGTTTTACCGACAGCAACGCCCACCCGTCCTGTCCTGCCAGCTACTATGGATGAAATACGGATGCGCCTGGATGTAACCGAACGAACTTGGATGCGGGTAACGATCGACGGCGAAGTTGCTTTTGAGGGGTTGGCACGTAAGGGTGATGGCCCCTTTGAATGGCGGGCAGAAGATGAGGCTCAGTTGCTGACCGGAAATGCAATCGGCATATTTGTCACCTTAAATGATATCGAATTAGGCAAACTCGGCGGTCGTGGCGAGGTCGTTGACGAAACTTGGAGTACGACGACCAGCGGATGAAAACAACCCAATCGAAGAAGCAATTTTATTTACTGAGCCTTGGTTGCAGCAAAAACACGGTCGACTCAGAAGGAATGGCCACTTTGTTGGGACGGGCCGGATACAGGGGACAAAATTCTCCTCAAGATGCCAACATATTAATCGTCAACACCTGTGGTTTTATCGGTTCGGCTAGGGAAGAATCCATGTCTGCTCTTCAGGAGTTGGCGGCCGATAAGAGACCCGATCAATTATTAATCGCAGCAGGCTGTATGGCCCAGCGATTTGGTCCCTCCATGGCCCAAGAGATCCCTGGCTTGGATGGTGTCATTGGCACCCGACGGTGGATGGATATCGTTCCCTTCGTTCAGCGACTAAGAAGGGAAAAGCATCCAGAACCGTTATACCATCTCCCGGATGATGCTAAAACGGTTGGTCGCGACGAAATGGATGTTTCGCGAGTCGCCATCCAGGGTTCTAGCGCCTACTTGAAGATCGCGGATGGCTGTCGCCGGCCGTGCTCGTTCTGCGCTATTCCGGAGATCAAGGGCACGCTAGTGAGTCGTCCTGTCGAAGCGATCGTTGAGGAAGCGCAACGGCTTCAACAAGCCGGTGTCAAAGAGTTGGTCCTCATTTCGCAGGATTCCACTGATTATGGGCACGATCTGGGCATGAAAAATGGCTTAAAATTGCTCTTAGATCGGGTCATCGAAGCGGTGCCGGAAGTACCATGGCTCCGGATCATGTATGCTTACCCTGGTTATGTTACGGATGAGCTAATTGAAACAATGGCCCGTTACGAACAGATAGTTCCCTATTTGGACATTCCGCTACAGCATGGCCATCGGGAAACGTTGAAGCGAATGAGGCGGCCGGCCAATGTTGAGTGGGTATATAAGACTATCGAAAAATTACGGCATGCGATGCCCAATATCGCTATCCGGACCACCTTTATCGTCGGCTTCCCCGGAGAAACCGACGAAGAATTTTTAACCCTCAAGAATTTTATTCGAGATTTGCGTTTTGATCGCCTCGGTGTATTTACCTATTCGTTTGAAGCTTCTACACCGTCAGCGTCAGTATCCTGGCAGGTACCTGAAGAGATCAAAGAATCGCGGCGGGCTGAAATCATGGATCTTCAGCAGCAAATATCACTGGAACGAAATCAGGAACAGGTTGGAAAGGTATTACCGGTTCTTATTGAGGGGTATGGCGACGAAATAAGTGTTGGCCGTAGTTACCGCGATGCGCCAGAGATTGATGGTATGGTTCTTGTGCCTGGGGAGCTGCCAGTTGGTGAAATTGTCCCGGTCCGTATTGATGGGGCAATGGTATACGATCTAACCGGTGTTCCGGATATTGAACCCGGTCATCATGTTATCGAGCCTGCTTTGTTAAATATACACGGACGGTGATTGATCTCGAGTTGGATTGCGTGATCTCCCTTACTCGCTAAATGTGTTCCCAATGCTAAAATTCACATATGACTAAATCTCGCTACTTCTGGTCAATTATGATCGTTGCTGTCGTCTTAGTCGGCATTGGCTGGATCGCTATTTCTCAGGAACCGGTTACTGCGATTGAGCCTGGTTCAGACTTAACTGAAGCGCCCATCCCAGGGTATCTAGCTCCCAATTTTGTCTTATATACGACTTTGGGAGAAGAGGTAACCATGGACGATTATCTAGGCCGGCCAGTTGTACTTAATTTTTGGGCGACGTGGTGTCCGCCGTGCCGGGCCGAAGTCCCCCACTTTCAGGAAGCCAGTGTTAAGTACAATGGAAAAGCTACCATCGTAGGCATTGATCAAGGCGAGCCTTCTTCTGTCGTAACCGATTTTGCGAACTCCTTTGCCTTGAGCTATCCGCTCCTTCTGGATCAAGACAACTCGGTCAATCGGCAATATGGTGTAACAGCCTTGCCTACGACGGTATTCGTGGATGCACAAGGAGTAGTTCGAGAAGTCTACACCGGCATCATCAATGGAGCCGTATTACAAGATCGTATAGAAAATCTCCTGAACGAAGGTTAGTATGTTTCCTACCATAAGCCTAGGACCACTGGTTTTACCTTCGGCGGGTATTATTTACATTTTAGGAGCCTGGGTTGTCCTTTCTGTTATCGAGCGAGCGGCAAAGGCACTCGATCTGGACGCGGAGCATACGTACGGTTTAGCAGCGATATCGCTCGTAGCTGGTTTTGCAGGGGCAAGGCTTGTATTTGTCGTTCTCCATTGGCCAGCATACCAGGAAAACTTGACGAGTATCATTTGGCCATTGACGAGTGGTTATGAAGTATGGGGCGGTTTATTTTTTGCTTTAGTAGCTGCTTTCTTTTATGGCAGAGCTAGACGATTGCCGTTCGCGGCAACTTTAGATGCATTGGCACCAGGTTTCTTGGCCGGATTCATCGTGGTAAGCTTGGCAGATTTCGCGGCTGGTCCAGGCTATGGAACAGAAACAAATGTCTTTTGGGCTCTCGATATTTTCGGTATCAATCGCCACGCCGTACAAATTTATGAGATTATCATTGCTCTAATCGCATTCATTGTTTGGTGGCAAGCTCTAAAAAGAAGACAGTTCGAAGGACAACTATTTTTGCTAGCGATGGCAACTTATGCTGCAGGGCGGCTTTTTGTCGATGCTTATCGAGCCAATAGTCCCTTAACAGCCGGAGGCTATCATTTCGTCCAGATAATAAGCCTTGTGATATTGCTGATCTGCCTAATCGTTTTAGCACGAATGGTTACCCGGGGGGAACAAGACGGGGATCAAGCCAAAGAGCAACCTCAATCTTAATATTTCGAAAAATCTGCTTACTATAGATCAAGAATTATCGCGAGTCCGGCGAAATTATTTGCAATCCGGCACTTTAAGCGGTACTATGCACGGCTGAAAAATCGGAGACTGATTCCTCCAGAATAAAATATTATTCTTTTGGGGCAAATTTCAGCCAATTATATATTATTGGAATGAGGTCGGGACGGAGAATCTAATCGTCATGTTTGAAGTAGGCGGGCAATACGCAAATCGGATCGGAAACTACGAGGTTATTGAAATTGATGAACCTAGGATGACCGTACGCTATGAAGACGGTACTACTGCCGAACTGAGTATGGGTATTCAATTTCGTATCTGGGAGAATATTTTAGCAGAAGAAGAGGTCAAGCATAGTCGCTCTAGCAAATCGAGGAAGAGAAAATCAGCCCAGAGCACTCAGTTTTACGTTCGGCCGATCAATTCTTTGGTGGCCGAACAGCTCGGCGAACGAGGTTGGAAAGAGTTTGTGGTCGTCACAGAACTACCAAAACTTAGGCTAAGCCAAGGAGATCGACTGTTATACTATTCGATCGAAGGTCAAGTTTTCTTCGCGGTAGCCACAATAACCGGAGCACCTAAAAAACCAACCAAAAAGGACAAAATTCCTGAAAAGCATTCCGAAGATTCCGTTTTGCTCTTTCCCCTAGATATTGATGCGCAAGCTACCATCGGTGACCAGGCTATTGCTTTCGATAGGTTTGAGTTCGAAAGCCAGCCAAAAATGAAAAATCTCGTCAAGGTAGAGAATTCTTATATCCCGATAACAGAGGATGAATTTGAGTTGTTAGCCGAATTGCTTTCTGAGGTAACTGAGGAAGATGAGGATGACGAGGAAAAAGAGGAAGACGAGTTTGAGGAATAATGAATCAGAATAATACCAGTGCTAGATGCATATTGGTTGCTGTGGCCTGGCCCTATGCCAGTGCTGACATTCACCAAGGTAATGTCACCGGTTCTTATCTGCCGGCTGATATCTATGCTCGCTATCACCGGCTGCTTGGAAATCGCGTCTTAATGGTTTCAGGGTCCGATAGTCATGGCACGCCAGTAACGGTAAAAGCTGAATCAGAAGGAAAAACGCCTCAGGCTGTATTTGATCATTTTCACCAGCGCTTTTTGACCCTGTTCCAAAAGTTGGGTCTGACGTATGATTTGTTCACTCATACGGACACCGAAAACCACTTTAAGGTCTCCCAAGATCTCTTTTTGGCCCTTTTGGATAACGGTTATCTTTATCGCAAAGTAACGGCCCAACTGTATTCCCCGAAGGCTGAAATGTTTCTGCCAGACCGTTACGTTGAGGGTACCTGTCCGGTATGTGGATACGAGCGCGCTAGAGGCGATCAGTGCGATAATTGCAACACCCTGTTTGAAACAGCTAACGATCTTCTCCATCCCCATAGTAAGGTTGATGACAGTGCGTTAGAGCTTAGAGACACAGAACATTATTATCTCGATCTTGGCCAGTTGTCAGACGATGGATTGGCTGAATGGATTGCCGATGATAAGGAGTTCTGGCGACCACAGGTCATAAATTTCGCTCGAAATCTGGTATTGAAAGAAGGACTTCGCGGTCGAGCTATGACCCGTGATATGGACTGGGGTATTCCTGTTCCAGTAGCCGGTTGGGAAAACAAAGTGCTCTATGTCTGGTTTGAAGCTGTCATAGGTTATCTTTCCGCTAGCATCGAATGGGCTAAGAACCAGGATCAGCCAGAACTCTGGAAAGATTGGTGGTATGATTCGGCTGCTCGCAGTTACTATTTCGTCGGCAAAGATAATATCCCGTTTCACGCCGTTTATTGGCCGGCCGAGTTAATGGGTGCCCAGCGTCTGTATGAGAGCGATGGCGATCAAAAGCTGAATTTACCCTATGATGTTCCGGCCAATGAATATATGAACATGGAAGGGCGTAAAATCAGCGGTAGTTTGAATTGGGGCGTTTGGATGTTAGATGCCCTCGAGAGGCACGATCCTGATCCACTGCGATACTATCTAACGGCCGCCATGCCTGAAACCCGGGATAGCGACTGGTCATGGGACAGCTATATCGAACGGAATAATGCCGAATTGGTTGGCAATTGGGGAAATTTGGTCAATAGGGTTCTAAATATGACCAACCGCTACTTCGACGGCCGAGTGCCCGATCCAGGCTCATTAACGGAACAGGATGAGGACTTATTAAGGCAGGTTGAAATCGCCTTTGTGGATATTGGCGAACTTTATAATGCCTGTAAATTTCGAGCCGCGATTCAAGAAGCATTAGCTGTGTCTACGCGGGTGAACCGCTATCTAGAAGAAACGAGTCCTTGGAAGACCGCAAAGAGCGATATCGAGGCAACAGGTCGTTCGCTTTACGTTGCCATCCAGGCGATTAATGCCCTTAAAATTCTTTTTGCGCCGGTATTACCTTTCACAAGTCAAATGCTCCATGAGCTACTTGGAGAGGAAGGACAATTATTTGGCGAATCAGAAGTCATTAATGTTGAAGAAAAATCAAAAAGTCATATCGCATTAACTTATGATAATTCCAAAGCGATTGGCGGTTGGTCCTTCCAACCGATTCTGGTGGGACGCCAAATCAAGAAAGCAGTGCCCTTGTTCAAGAAACTGGATCCAGAAATCGCTGAAGAGGAACTCGGCCGCCTGGTAACCGCTGATTAGCTGTTCCAGGGCTTATTTAAGGACATCAATTCTTGAGCGAACCTCTGATTTCTGACCGAGTAAAAGATTACCTCGATCGCCTGGTGCCCGAGCGACCGCCTGAAATGCAAAAGATGGAGGTCTATGCCAAGAAGCATCACTTCCCAATTATCGGCCCGACTGCCGGGTACGCCTGTTACTTGATTGCAAGAATTGCATCGGCCAAAAATATCTTTGAGCTTGGTTCAGGCTATGGCTATTCTACAGCCTGGTTTGCAAAGGCCGTTGTCGAGAATGGGGGCGGCGTAGTAAATCACGTCGTATGGGATGAGGATCTCTCCAGCATGGCCAGGCAGCATTTAGATATTCTGGGTTATGGCGATGTGATTCGCTATACCGTCGGTGAAGCAGTACAGGCATTACGGGAAAGCGATGGCGGATTTGATTTGATATTCAACGACATCGATAAAAGAGCCTATCCAGAATCCCTCAACGTCATTGAGAAGAAGTTGTTGCCTGGGGGTGTTCTGATCGTCGACAATGCCTTATTCGGTGGTCGAATATTTGATCTCGAAAACAAAGATGAAGCATCATCAGCCATTTTGGAAATGACCAGTAGACTGACTGATAGTGACTCTTGGGCAACATCTTTATTACCTATTCGGGACGGATTACTAGTCGCTCAAAAACAGATGTCAAGCAGTAAAACTTGACATAAATAAATCTACATTTAATGCCCAAGTTGTCAATTTTTTGCCATCGACCCTGTCGTTAAGCATGATCGACATTGTATTGTGGGCTATCATGGATAAATGCGAAAGACTGCCGCCCTGGCCCTGATTTTGGTATCCTTTATTATCGTTGGGGCACTCTACGCCATCTTTACGCCCGATTGGCAGGCGCCAGACGAACCAGCTCACTTCAACTACGTCCGACAATTAGCTGCAGGCTCATTTCCGGTTATCGAGCCGGGAGATTATAACCAGGAATACCAGAGTCAAGTGATAGCCTCGCGGTTCGATCCCAAATTTTCAATAGAACCATTCGAATACG
>JBFFVR010000040.1:0-9457 GCA_041570685.1 Promineifilaceae bacterium (SeqCode) | reverse complement strand
TAGCCAAGCTGTCGTCGTATCATAACCAAATGACGATCAAGTTGATCAGTCCAAAGGCAAAACAATAACCGGCAAATAAATAGAGATTTCTTTTCTGCAGCCATGTCATTAGAAATAGTATACAGAGATAGCCGACAATTGCGGCCGCTAAGAAGCTTGCTATGAGTTGGGGCAAAATGTCAGCTATTTCTGGCGCTTGAATAAGGTCGATCGCTGCCAACAAACCGGCACCGGCGATAGCCGGTACCCCGAGTAAAAAACTAAATCGAGCAGCTTCCGACCGGTCGAGACCTCGCCAAAGACCGCCGGTAATGGTTACGCCACTACGCGATATTCCAGGGATCAAGGCGAAAGTCTGGATTAATCCTATGATAAATCCATCCGCCCAACTCATTTGGGAAAGCTGTTTTACACCTGTCAGTATCCTCTCGCCTAATAGCAAGATAAATCCGGTTACGATAAGCATGATCGCGGCCATGGTAGGATTAGCTAAAATTGAATCGATGGCATCGGCAAACAATAGGCCTACGACCACGGTTGGTATCGAGCCGACCGCGATATACCAACCTAACCTGGATTCCGTATTAGCCATTGGCTGACGAGTCTGCACACCATTAATGACTGCCTTGAGTATCGCCCAAAGATCGTGCCGGAAGTAAACGATGATGGCTAAAAGCGTCCCCTGATGTGCTATCGCGATAGCGTTCAGATCTGGCTCCGATAGAATCAATATATGTGGTACCAGTAATAAGTGACCTGAACTTGATATGGGCAAAAACTCAGTAGCTCCCTGGATAATTCCAAGAAAAATCGCTTCAAAGATTGTCACTGTGGGTTACTCTCAATAAGGTAAAATGGATAAAATTATTTGAAACTATTCAGAGCGATTTTGGATCAGTTCCAATGCAGGGTAATCTTTTAGAAAAGCTTCGGCGAACTCCTGCAATCCACCCTCGATGATTGCTTTTCTCATCTTGTTCATTAGGTCGATCAGGAAGTGGACGTTATGAGTTGTTAGAAGATTATGCCCTAGTAGTTCATTTGCCTTGAGCAAATGTCTGAGATAAGCACGACTAAAATTGCTACACGTGTAACAGGCACAATTGGAGTCAATCGGCTCGGGATCTTTTGAAAACCGGGCATTTGTGAGATTCCACCGACCACCCTGTATCATAGCGGTTCCATGACGTGCAAGACGGGTGGGCAAGACACAATCAAAGATATCTACGCCTCGGAGGACGCCATTAACCAAGTCTTCAGCCGCCCCAACGCCCATTAGATACCTGGGTTTGTCAGATGGCATAATTGGTTCCAGGACGTCCAACATGGCATACATTTCAGCTTTACTCTCGCCAACAGACAATCCTCCGATGGCATAACCTGGAAAATCAAATTGCTTTAAAAAGAGGGCGCTTTCTTCCCTTAAATCAGCGAATATCCCGCCTTGGACGATGCCAAATAGAGCCTGATCGGTACGTTGCTGTGATTCGCGGCATCTCCTCGCCCAATCGTGCGTTCGACCGAGCGAGATTTTCACATATTCATAATTATCTGGGGGTGGACATTCATCAAAGGCCATGATGATATCAGCGCCAAGATTCTCTTGAATCGCTACACTCTTCTCGGGCGTAAAACGATGGGTCGAGCCATCTAAATGAGACTTGAAAATAACACCATCTGCGTCGATTTTTCTAGTGTCACTAAGACTGAATACTTGAAAACCGCCACTGTCAGTCAAAAGCGGATTAGGCCACGACATGAATTCATGTAATCCGCCAAGATCTCGGATAATCTCATCACCCGGTCGCAAATAAAGATGGTAAGTATTGCTTAGGACTAAATTTGCCCCTAATTCATGCAGCTCGCTTGGGCGAAGTGCTTTAACCGTCGCTTGCGTGCCAACTGGGGCAAAAACTGGCGTCCGAATGACGCCGTTTGGTGTGTAGAAATGACCAGCACGGGCTCCGGTCTTTCGGTCGACAGCAACTAACTCAAACTCGAACATGGCGAATATTATACCTGTTCAAAGCACGATCTACCGAACGGCAATGTAAAGACGGTTTGCCACACCAGCTAAAATCGGCGCAATCATCTGTGGTTCGCACTTAGTTTTCCTCAAGGTGACAGATTTACTGAAGAATAACAAGCTTCAAATTGCGGGGTTGACAGCTATGCGTAGGTCTGATAGTATCTTCTCTAACAATTAAATAGACACACACTTTTTATCCAGAGAGGTTGAGGGACCGACCCGTAGAAGCCTCAGCAACCGCCACGATTCGTAAATTTGGGAGTTGAACGTGGAAGTGGTGCTAATTTCGGCAGAGTGTGAGATTATCCAATTGGGTAATTGAACTTCTGGGAGATGAGATGTGGCGTGCGATTGACGCATATAGCCTCTTCTTCATTTTTTAGAAGAGGCTTTTTTTATGGCTCTTCTCTCAATATATTGATGAGTTGAGCTGTTTTATTTTATCGGAGGCAGTCATGTTGGGCATAACTGAAGTCTTACCTTGTACTGAACTAAAGAACTTAGATCAGCGAACTCCCAGTCAATCAACTGAGGCCGTTCATGGCCAAACAGTTGATCGTCGCTCAAAAGCTTATAATAGCTTGGTGACCCCGATTGTTCAGACCGCTACATATACCTTCGCGGATACAGCGGATTTACGGGCTTTTATGGAAGCCAAGATGTGGGGCGGCGATCCCGCTATGGCAGAGAGGGGCGAATATGGCCGCTATGGCAATCCAACCGTGCAATCGGTCGAGAAGAGATTAGCCAATCTCGATCATGGAGATGATGCGATTCTATTTCCTACCGGGATGGCGGCGATCACCAACGTACTGCTGTCTATTTTGCCGGCTGGCAGCCATGTCATCTTTACCGACGACTGTTATCGTAGGACGCGTCAATTTTGCCAGAACTTTCTTACCAGGTTTGATATTAGCACGACACAGGTTCCAATGGGCGATTTCCAGGCATTGGAATCCGCGATCCAGCCCAATACACGAATCATAATCAGCGAGAGTCCGACGAATCCGTATTTAAGAATATTAGATTTAGAACGATTGGTGGCAGTTGCTAAAGAAAACCGCATCAAGACTATCATCGATGCCACCTTTTCCACGCCAATTAACCAACGGCCTTTGGACTTCGGAGTAGATCTCGTAGTTCACAGCGCGACTAAGTATTTAAGTGGGCATAATGACATCATGGCTGGCGTTGTTGTAGGGGAAGCTGGGCTCATTCATGCTTTGCGTCAGAGCCAAGGAATGTTAGGTGGCGTCCTAGATCCACATGTAGCTTATTTGCTAGAGAGAGGACTGAAGACTGTTGCTCTAAGGATGGCGCAGCAGAATCGTTCCGCAACGGCAGTGGCTTGCTATTTGGAGGAACATCCAAAAGTACAACGCGTCTGGTACCCTGGTTTAAACACTCATCCCGATCATCAAATAGCTCAGGAGCAGATGGATGGTTTTGGCGGGGTCGTTAGCTTTGAGATTTCGCCATTGGGTGAAGAACATCCATTAGAGAGGACATCGCGCTTTATCGATGCGACGACCATTCCAATCATTGCGCCAAGCTTAGGAGGGGTAGAAAGCCTTATAGAACAACCCGCTTTGATGTCTTATTACGAACTATCCTCCGAAGAGCGACTAAACATTGGCATTAAGGACAATCTAGTGCGTTTAGCGATTGGAATCGAAGATACAGATGACATCTTGGCCGATCTAGAACAGGCTCTGGCTCAAATATAGAAATCAATCTATGGGTCTATCCCGGACAAAAGAAAGCAGTTGAGAGGATTGGTATGACATTGGTAATGAAGTTTGGAGGTACTTCCGTTGGCAGTACGGAAGCTATCCAGCGCACAAGCAATATCATCAAAGAGGCACAAAAAGAGTGGAAAGATGTCGTCGTTGTCGCATCAGCCATGAGCGGAGTTACGGATCTGCTGACAAAAGGTGCGCTTGCCGCTTCAGTTGGAGAAAAACAAAGCTACCGTGATATTTCCGATGGGATTCGTCGTAAGCATTACCAAATTATATCGGACTTAATGCCAACCGTAACAGACGGCCAACAGTTAACGATTGAGATTGATCGCCTTATCGAACGATTTGAATCGCTCTGTAAGGCCGTCTTGGTTCTGGGCGAATTATCTCCCCGGGCGATGGATGCTATCACTTCCTTGGGGGAACGAATGAGCGTTCGCCTACTAGCGGCCTATCTCAAAAACCAGGAACTACCTTCTCAAGCAGTAGACGCCTCAGACTTAATTATTACAGATGATGCTTTTCAGTCAGCAATGCCATTAGCGGATCAGACGGAAGAACGTTGCCGGACAATCCTTTGTCCGATTCTCGAAAGCGGATTCGTCGTTGTGGTCACCGGTTTTATTGGTGCTACCCAAGAAGGCATAATTACCACCCTTGGCCGGGGTGGCTCTGACTACAGCGCAGCAATTTTAGGACGGGCACTTGAGGTTGAACAAGTTTGGATTTGGACCGATGTTGATGGCGTTATGACGGCCGATCCCCGCCTGGTATCGAACGCCAAGACGATAAATCAGCTATCCTACCGGGAAGTTGCTGAGTTAGCCTTTTACGGCGCAAAAGTTCTTCATCCGCGCACGATAAGGCCTATCATAGAACATGATATCCCATTGTGGATCAAGAATACCTTTAATCCTCACGCCGCAGGGACAGAAATTACACGCCAACCGGCCGAAGAAAATGGAAATATTAAAGCGGTGACTGCGATTCGGGAACTAAGTCTGGTAAATGTGGAAGGTAAAGGCATGCTAGGGGTGCCTGGCATCGCAGCCAGAACCTTTGGCGCGGTCGCTCGAGAGCAGATCAGTGTCTTGTTAATATCACAGGCATCATCTGAGCAATCGATTTGTTTCGCCGTACCAGCTGGTTCCACCCAAACAGTAATCGATGGACTGGAAACCGAATTTGAGGATGAATTGGCTCGTCGCAACATCGATCGCATCTGGGCTCAAGAAGATGTGGCTATCGTCACTGTAGTTGGCGCTGGAATGCGTGGCACACCGGGAATCGCTGGCAGCCTATTTAGTTCACTGGGTGATTATCCGGTAAACATTATCGCTATTGCGCAAGGCTCCTCAGAATGCAGCATAAGCATCGTTGTCGAAGGCCGGGATACGGCCAGCGCCGAGCAGGCTATTCACGAGCTGATCGTTACTTCTTGAAATCTTCTCTGAAGCATAATCAGAATTTAAGTCTAGCCTCCAGATATCGTAGCGTTCGGAATCAAAATAGCAGTGGATTGGGGAAGTTCAAGGCTTCTCTGCTAGTTACTTTTAGCCTAAGTTAAATCCTGCTTTTCCAAAGGTGAAGATCCGACTTAACAAGCGAAGTGGTATCTTGCCTGCCACGGAGGCACAATTTTTGCCCTTAGATCAACAATATCGTAGATAATACCTGTATAGCCTCTGATGATAAGCTAATGGTTTTGTACACTAAATCCATGATCCGACCAGTAAGTGTGGGCACCGCTCAGCTATGTCTGACATTAAGAAATCATTGATCATATTTTGCTTTTTGATAGCTATACTTGCAGCTTGTCAAGATCCTGAGAATAGTAGCAATTCGCCCAATGGTAGTTCGCTAAATCACTCTGAGACGGAGGGTAAGTCAATTAGCGGAGAGCTTATTGTCTATTCTGGAAGGAGTGAGAGTCTAGTCCAACCGATTATCGAGCAATTCATGGAGGAAACTGGAATTGATGTGAAGGTCCGATATGGGGGGACGGCCGAACTTGCTGCCACATTGATGGAAGAAGGTGATGCCAGTCCGGCAGATATCTTCTATGCGCAAGATCCTGGTGGGCTCGGCGCAGTTGATGCTGCTGGCTTATTAACCGAACTCCCTGAAGAAATTCAAGCTAAGGTATCCGAACAATTCGCTTCTCCGAATGGGAGGTGGGTTGGCATTTCTGGTCGCGGGCGAACTATTGTTTATAACACTGACCAACTAAATCCTGATGTGCTCCCGAAGGACCTGTGGGGATATACGCAACCAGAATGGAAAGGTCGTATCGGGTGGGCGCCTACCAATGGTTCTTTTCAGGCGATGGTCACCGCAATGCGATCTCTTTGGGGAGAAGATGTAACTCGAGAATGGTTAGAGGCAATGCACGAAAACGAGCCGATAGCCTTTGATAAAAATACGCCGATCGTGGCGGCGGTTGGAGCTGGTGAAATAGCTGCGGGGTTCGTAAATCATTATTATCTTCATCGTTTTATAGCAGAAGAAGGTGTGCAATTCTCCGCTCGAAACCATTTCCTTCCGGCCGGGGGACCAGGATCATTAATAATGGTTTCTGGTGCCGCAATTCTCAAATCTGCGGCCAATAATGCCAACGCCCAACAGTTCATCGAGTTCTTGCTTTCCAGTGATGCCCAACAATATTTTACAAACGAGACATTTGAATACCCCTTGATTGATGGCGTGGATACTTCTCCCCATCTGACGCCATTATCTGAACTGCAAAATTCGGCGACCGAGATTTCGCTGACGGATCTCGCCGATCTTGAGGGCACGGTTAGGCTTCTAGTAGATGTCGGGATATTGCCATAAGGCCTGCTAGACAGCATGTTAGCCTTAATGGAAACAGATTCGAATAATGCTAAATTTGATGGATTGACTCAACGATTGACACCTCGGCTTTGGTGAAGAGCAGATACCTAATCTGCCTCAACAAAGCACGTTTCTGGAATACACAGAAAGATCGAAAGATCCATTTTTGAACATCGGTTAAATATTTAATTGCCCTGGCCATATTTCTGCATAGCCCTCGATCAACTTTTTCCTTAACTGCTCGACTGGTAAATGAGTATTCGCTATTTGATAATCGAATGATGAGCGTCGTCCCCTACGGTGACCAAAAGGATAGAAAAAAGTCAATAGCAAGCATTCGATGGCCTTCGAATTCATTCGATCGTTTACCCCTCTTGTTGTTGTTTCTGGCTGCTTTATCGATCGGCACTCTAGCTTTGTTGCCTTTAGTTGACCTGATTATTCGAAGCGCATCGGCCGGTCAGCCGGCGTATGAAATTCTGCTTAAGCCAACAACCATTAGCGCTCTGGGGAACACACTCCTTCTCGCAACTTCTGTCACGAGTGCATCGATATTGATTGCGGTGCCAATTGCCTGGTTGACGACCTGCAGCGATTTGCCATTGCGTCGTTTATGGTTAATCGCGGCGGTGTTACCACTCGTCTTACCAAGCTTTGTTGTAGCCTATCTATATGCAACACTCTTCGGACCCAGAGGTCTCCTATTTGATCTGATGGCCCCTTTGACCGGCCTCGATCGCCTGCCCGAGATTTATGGTTTTCCCGGAGCTTTCATTATTTTAACCTTGCTTTCCTATCCTTATATCTTGTTGACGACTCGAGCAGCACTCAAACGATTGGATCCTTCCTTAGTTGAAGCGGGTCGAACCTTGGGTCTCTCCCGGTGGCAGGCCTTCTGGCGAATATCACTGCCTCAATTAAAACCGGCGATTCTTGCAGGCAGTTTACTAGTTGCTCTATACGTGCTACGGGAGTTTGGGGCGGTATCTATCATGCGCTACGATACATTTACCAGGCTGATTTACATTCAATACCAATCTTTTATCGACCGTTCGTCGGCCGCATCGCTGGCCTTAGTTCTTATTGCCATGACTGCCGTGTTGCTTTTTCTTGACCATCTATCTCGCAACAAAGGAAGTTACTATCATTCGTCGGCAAGAACTCCCCGGCACCAAAAACCTGTTCATCTCGGAAAATGGCGTTGGCCTGCTATTGTCTTTCTTACAACTGTCTTGATATTCGCCCTTGGTTTACCTATAGCCGGCTTAGTTTATTGGATTTTAAGAGGAATCTCTCACGGGAATACAGTTTCCTCGGTTGTTCAGCCAGCGATCAACTCTTTCGGTGTCTCCTCGATTACGGCCCTTCTGGCTATAATTGCTGCAATTCCGGTAGCGTTCCTGGCCGTTCGCCGACCAAACTGGTTGACTCGACTTACCGAGAGACTAACTTACTTTGGATTTGCTCTACCTGGACTGGTCATCGCCTTAGCGCTTGTGTTCTTTAGCATAGAATTGGCGAACCCCATCTACCAGTCAATGATTATACTTCTTATTGGTTACCTTTTATTGTTTTTGCCGCAATCAGTAGGATCATCCCAAACCGCATTTCGCCAGGTGCCTCGAAGCCTGGAAGAGGCAGGGCGTAGTCTGGGCAAGAGACCTGAGGCGGTTTTTCGTTCGGTCACCGTTCCCTTAATCCGTCCAGGTTTATTGGCAGGAGCTGCTCTGGTATTCTTGACAACCATGAAAGAACTGCCCTTGACGCTTATTCTAAGCCCCATAGGCTTCCGCACTTTGTCAACCGCTATATGGGGAAATATCTCAGAAGCCTTTTTTGCCGAGGCTGCGTTGCCAGCGCTTTTGCTCATCCTATTATCCTCGGTTCCGCTGGCATTATTGAGCCTGAGAGAAGGGTAGTCGGAAGTTGCTACCATTCACGGAAGTCTTTCGCGTTGACGAACCATTGATCTGCAAAAGCAATCGAAAACGATTAAGAAACAGTTTGTTATTTTGACCCGAAATCGTTTAGCAATATTTTTCGACAAAGTATTAATGCGTTTACAATATTTTTCATCGGAACGTGTGATATAATAGAATTATCTGGGGATGACAGGCTTCGACGGGGAAGGCTGGTCCTGGATTGCAAGTCGAGTATGCTTCTCACCTCGGAAAACTGGAAGCAAATGTATAAGTGCCAATCGCACGAATACCTATAGTGCCCTTCCGCTTGCTGCTTAAAGCGAGTAGAGGGGGACTGGTTCCCAGAGAAGGGAACCACGTCTGTCTCAACCGCTCGTTGGCCGGGAGAGGAACAGGCGCCATAAATGCTAACGTGCTCTTACTCGATATCGATAGAGTAGGCTAAGAGCCCTTTCGGGGGCTATCGATTAGCGGTAGTGGTGACCCTGTCAGCCGGGGCCCCCGCCGTGAAAACAAAATAGGTTGACTAAACTTGTAGATATCTAGAGGTCGAGTTCTTCGGACGCGGGTTCGATTCCCGCCATCTCCACTAATTAAGGCACCCCCATTTGGGGGTGCTTTTCTTTATCATCGTATATTTCACTGAAAATCTCCCAGGGCAGATTTCTGGAATCGATTGTATCTAGCTCGTACCGGCCTAGAAAACAAAAATAATGGGTAACATACTTGTCTGTAATAATGTTGAATCCATTACCATGAATTGAAAATAATATGGTAGAATGGCGAACTTTAGTTCTATCAGATTGGCAAATTGAATTAATTTTCACGAGGGAACGATGTCCAGATTTGAGCTTATCTCCGATTTTTTACCTACCGGTGACCAACCTCAGGCAATCAAGGAGCTCGTCGATGGGCTGGAAAATGATGATCGC
>JBFFVR010000039.1:0-9550 GCA_041570685.1 Promineifilaceae bacterium (SeqCode) | reverse complement strand
GTTTGGTAATATTATAGGTAATGCTTATGAATGTGACAGGAGTAAGTCTAATTTAAGCGGAATCAAATATATTTGAGGAAAATTATTTAGACAGCTGTAGCAGCTGGCTGCGCAGACTGGCTCGCTGAGCGGATTTTTCGCAGGACAATAACGACGATTCCCAAGACCGAGATGACGGAGCCGGCCGCGGCAACAACCAACCATCTTTTCTGCTTGGAATTAGTATCGTCGATGAGGATCTCATCAGGAGGTATGGATAGTAACTCCTCTCTTAATTCCAACTTAAATGATTCAGGCGCTTTCACCGGGACAAACGCTGCCTTTATGGCGCCTGCAAGCTGGAACAATGATTTTAATTCTTCCGAATCCTCGGGATATTGAGCTAGCAGCACATCATCTTCCTTGATACCGAGCATCAGTGCCCTGGCATGCTGGTCAAGCAGCTCGCGCATCTTCCTTTTCCTCATCGCTTACTCCGGTATGGCCACAATTCCAAGGGCACCCGGGCCCAGGTTAATTGCGACAGGAATTCCCATATCAGTTACCATTTGTTCCGTCACATTGAAAACTGGCGTTGCTTTCTCTAATAGCGTAGCCGCCCCATCCGGCGAGCCGGCATGAATAATAGCCAATCTGATAGGGTTGGATCCGACTCTATCAAATACGGAATTGACGATATGATCTAACGCCTTGCCATAGGTCCTTACTTTACCGGCCTCGACGATTTCTCCACCTTCGAGTTTCATAATTGGCTTGATCCGCAGCAAAGAGGCTACAGTCGATTGCAGCGGTTTGACCCGCCCACCCTTGACGGCATACTCAAGACTATTGATAAGGAAGAAGACCTGTTGCGTTTGACGAATCTCCTCCAGTCGAGCCATTATCGCATCGATAGCCTGTCCATCTTTTGCCATCCGAGCAGCTTCTATAACCATGTATCCCTGGGCGGATGAACCACCGGCAGAATCGAATAGATGAAATGTTCCTTGATCTGCTAACTCCTTGCCAGCCGCTAAGGCCGAATCATATGTACCACTTAATTTTTCCCCAACGGTAATCGTTAAGATCTCTGTTTCACCTTCGGCCAAAATGTTTTTAAAGATTTCGCTGAATTGATAGGGCGTGGGCTGCGATGTTTTCGGAAAATTCTGATCACCTACCTCCTTCACTTTTTCATAGAAGGTTTTGTGGTCGATAGAGACACCTGTAAGATACTCCTCCGTGCCGAATGTTACGTTTACGGGAACGACCGTAATATTATGTTCCTTGACAATCTCATCCGGCACATCACCGGCATCATCCATTACGATTCGCATCTCATTTCCCCTCTGGCAAACTGCCTGCTAGCGATCAACAACATATCCTGACAACCAATTGCTCCTCGTTCGACTAGCGTCCTTAGTGTTTCTTTTAATTAATCCAGGCTACAACATTCCTAATCGAGATCGTTTCTGGCTGACACTGGCTCAGTTTGTCCATTCTCGCTGTCGCTCGTCGCTTCTGGTGACAACGGCAATCTTTGCTTTCTACCAAATCGCCAGCGTCTACACTTCTTGGACTGCTCTTCATGATTCCCGGCCGGCCGTGTAGTCAAATCATCGCGCAAAGAGAGAAGCGTTCGATGATAAAGTGCTTTTATTGCCCCTTCCGATCGTCCCATGATCTGCCCGATTTCCGCATTTGGAAGTTGTTCCACATACTTCAGGACGAGCAATTCCTGGCGATCGGCCGGCAATTTTCGAATCGCTCCCAATAGAACTTCCCGATCTTCCCCGAGTTCTATCCGCCGTTCTGGGCCATCGCCACTCGATTGCTGGGCAATGCCTTCTATTGGTAAGACTTTGCGCTTACTATGATCTCGATACCAGTTGGACAACATATTTCGCGCGATACTATATAGCCAGGCCGAAAATGGAGCGCCCCTATCTTCATAGTTGCCAATATGGCGAACCGCTCGGACAAAGACACGCGCTGTTAGATCCTCAGCGTCATGAACGTTGCCTGTCCGATAGTAAAGATAACTATAGATGCGATCGACGTATCGCTCGTACAATTCACCTAGCGCATCTTGGTCTTCTTTAGCCCTTTCGATCAGGGCGCTTTCTTCACTTTTATTATCTGCCATGCCTGTGGGTGAGTTGGTCGATATCCAGAACCATTATCGAAATATCTTGCTACGATACACCCTGACATGGTATCAGAAGAAACACATCAGAGCATAAATGGTTACGCGATTTGAGTATAACAGAGCCATAAGGGCCAGACCAAAACATCTTGGCTACCTCTCCAATCTGATCTTTCTTAAAATTTCCGCTAAATGTAGCTATCCTTGCTTGACGCTGAATATGCCGGGATATATCCTTGATAGGTTATGTCAGATTCGATTAATGAACAAGACATCTCATCTAGAGGCATCTCTCATGGATTAAGATTGGTTGGCATTATGTTGCTTGTCGGTCTTGCCTTAATGACGCTTGGCATCGGACTCGGTTCAAAACTTGATGTTCAACAAGGGAGAATGCCCACGCCAGAAAGTAATACGGCAGACAATTTAGAAATTGTAGGCTTACCCTCAATGATCCCAGCGGTTCGGGCAACAATAACCGCTTCAGCAACTTCACAGCAATCAGTTCCCTCAAGGTCAACTGTGACAACGATTGCTTCCTCCCCAGCTAATCCAGCATCCACCTTCACACCAGAAGCGCTTCCCCAACAATCCATCACCCCTTCACCATCACCAACTGTTGAAGCAACACCCGTTTCGACCAGCACCTCCGAACCAGGACCGTTGCCAACGCCGTTTGAGGCTTATAGCTGGACGCTCAAAGTGCCGATCTTGATGTATCATTACATTAGCGAACCACCTGAAGATGCTGATAAATACCGTCTCGATCTGTCGGTAAGTCCAAGTGATTTTCGGGAGCAAATGCAGTTCCTGGTTGACAATGGTTATCAGAGTGTTAGCCTAACTGACCTTTCTCTGGCTATAACAAATAAGCAGCAATTGCCTGAAAAACCCGTTATCTTAACCTTAGATGATGGTTACCTAGACAACTATGAAATCGCTTTTCCCATCCTTCGGGAATTAGGGCTGACGGCTACTTTTTTTATTGCTACTGAATTTGTCGATCAGACCAATCCCAACTACATGTCTTGGTCAATGATCAAAGAAATGGCCGCAGCAGGGATGTCAATAGAACCCCACAGCAAAACCCATCCGGATTTAACGGACCAGGATAGGGAGTTCATCATATGGGAAGTCCTCGGCTCACAGGAAACATTAGAAGCTCATATAGGACAACGTCCAAATTACTTTGCCTACCCGAGCGGCCGTTACAATGACGAAGTATTGGAGATATTGAAAGAGCTAGATTTTTGGGGTGCCGTCACAACGGAAGGCGGAGTCTGGCACGGATTTGATGATCGCTATGAATGGACGCGATTGAGGGTGCGAAACACAACGACCATCGAGGAATATGGTGATTTATTAGAGTAATCGGGAGCATTTGGGGCTTGAGTTGCTGGTCTTTTGAAGGCTTGCTGCTTTAAAAGGTTGTTATTTTCAATTATAAGAGGCCGGAGAGCGAGGCTATTTGAAACGCCCAGACTGGCTAGTAATCATTTGTGCCTGGACAGGCACCAAAATATTTGAATGGGAGGCATCAAAGTGGATAAGATAATTATCAAGGATCTATTATTGAGGGGCATCATCGGGATAAATGAAGATGAAAGGGTGAATAAACAAGACATCTTGATCAACGTGGTTATGTATGCCAATACCCGAACGGCGGCAGCAACTGATAGCATTGATGATGCCGTCAATTATCGAACAATCACAAAACATATCATCCGTCATGTCGAATCATCGGCCGATTTTCTCGTGGAAAAACTTGTAAATGATTTGGCTCGGATCATCTTGACCGAGTACGGTGTCGAACGCGCCATTGTTAGATTGGAAAAACCAGGCGCTTTGCGCTTTGCCGAATCGGTGGGTGTGGAAATAGAGCGGACACGAGCGGACTACATGTAACCAATCAACCGAAAGATGAATCGAATCGTCATTTCATTGGGCTCGAATATCGATAAAGAAATTAATCTTCCAGAGGCGGTACGCTTATTACGCCTGAAATGTCAGGTAGTCGCCGTCTCATCGGTTTATGAAACCCTTCCTGTCGGTTTAGAACAGCAGCCAGTATTTTGGAACGCCGCGGCTATCGTTCAAACCGAAATGGATCCTGTCGCTTTCAAGAGAGATATTCTCTCCTGGATCGAAGGGCAATTAAAGCGAAGGCGGACAGCCGATCGAAATGCTCCCCGAACCATTGACGTGGATATGACCTTGTTTAACAATGATGTTCTTGATCTTGATGAAACACATCATATTCCGGATCCAGATCTGCTTCGTTTTCCTCACGTTTCGGTTCCTGTTGCCGAGCTTTTACCAGCCATATCACATCCCGAAACCGGGGAATCATTGAAAGAGCTATCAGCTAGATTAATTGACAAAGAAAAACAGAAGGGTAATTTGCCACCGCTAAAGAAAGATGAGGTTAAACTTTAACCTAGAGGAATTCCACCAATGGAACCCCGCAAGATCTAACCCGAATCATCTTGGATCACATCGGTGTTTTGAAAAGTTAAGCGCCAACCCCCATTTTGCTCGCCGCCAAAAGTGTCGCATTGGACGATGCTTAGATCGCCCACCAACTGGCTGCCATCTGCCATCTCAACCGTATAGATAACCCCGGGATTCATCGCGAAATCCCCATAACCCAGCCCGAGTTCTGGTTGAAATCCGGTGAAGAAATGGTCGCTACCATCCTCCCAGGTTACCAATACCTCTGCTCCAGGTAATGGTTCGAGAAAGGAGTCGACGGCAATTACTTCAATTCTTTCGATGGGCACAAAGGAATCGCAGAGTTGTTCCCTGTTCAATAAGCGAAAAGCAGGAACAAGGGTTGCCGACGGTGCCGGCGTTGGCGTCAATGTTGGCCTTGGCGTCGTAGTAGGCTCCTGGGTTTCCTGGATTTGAGTATCTGTCCCAGTCGAAGGAGCGGCCGAGACGGAAAACGGTGTGGAGGTGGGCAAAGGTGCGAAGGCAGAAATACCTGGGTTCTGAATGCCCAAGCGAGACGCAAGAATCGCTAAGCTTTTTAGAACGGTTGCGGGTTCACCGCGACGCAAGGACTCCTCAAAATGATTTGCCACTCTTTCCGCCACGTTGGGATCGCCCAAGGCAATCAAGCGTTCCTTCGCTTTTTCCAAATCGCCATCGGCTTCGTAACTTTGACTGATCAATAATACATATTCATCTTGAAAGCGATCGTTTAAACGGGCTGGACTGGCTTCAGTGAAAACAACAGGCTCCACAATCCAAGCATAATAAAGGCCAGCTGCTGCTCCGATTATTAAACCGATTATTGCCAGGCTAGCCGATGACAACCGCGGACCTCGGGAACGCAACCAACGCTCACGTTGTTGCTCAGACTTTACACTGCGTTCATTCATCCGTTCTTATTCGCCGGTTCAGCAGCTAAGTAAGGTTCCATGACGGGGGAGTACAAACCTAAGTCGCTTGCCAATTTGACCAGAAAGAAAAGGTTCGTTTCATCTGCGCCGGCCAGTATCTGATCTACAGTGAATTGCAGATACCAGCTGTCTACATTCCCTGATCCCATGCCGTTCAAGCGTTCTCTGGCTAAACTCAGATCCTCTTCCAAGGAATAGGCGGAAGCAATCATCACAACATAGTCGTCGAAATAACTATCTTCCAGAATAGTGGGATCTGCTTCCACATATTCCAGTGGCCAGACGACCCATCCAATCACCAGTCCGAGTCCAGCACCTAGCAAAAGACCTAGAGCAAGCCAGCCAACAATTCTAGGGATTCTGTCCATATCCTAATTTACGGTATCACTTAAGGAAGCAACGAAAAAGGGTTACTCACTGGTTGATGAGCAACCCTATACTTGTCCTGCCTCTGGCCGAGTCTTATAATCCTCAGCATACATCAACTGCCAATGCCGAAGGTGGGAATCGAACCCACACTCCCGAGGGAACACGATTTTGAGTCGTGCGCGTCTGCCTGTTCCGCCACTTCGGCCAGTGCCAAAAGTATAGGGTAAGCATAATTTTCTGTCAATGAATATTGAAGCGATAATTGGCCTTGAATTAAAGACAAAATGACCCACATAATGCCTTGGCAGCACACCAGTTCAAAACCCAAGACTTGCCTACTATCATGGATGAATCCTACTTAATTAGACAGGCCCAAGACGGGGATGTCAGCGCCTATAATACGTTGGTATTGCATTACCAAGATAGGGTATATAACGTTGCCTATCGCATTATGGGCGAGCCGGCCGCCGCTGATGATGCAACCCAGGAAGCATTCATTTCCGCTTATAAGGCATTAAAACGGTTTCGCGGGGGTAGCTTTAAATCCTGGCTAATGCGGATCGCGACGAACGCCTGCTACGACGAATTACGCCGTAGGAAGCGGCGTCCTCAATCTTCCCTAGACCAAATTGTTGAAACCCATGAATCGTCTCCCTTGCTGGCAAATAAAGAAGGTCCAAGTCCGGAAGATTTACAGCAGCAATCAGAATTAATGGATGCGATTCAAAGATGTCTAGACGCACTGCCAGATGAGCAGCGTACGGTGGCCGTTCTCCGCGACGTGGAAGGATATGATTACCGGGAAATAGCCGATATTATGTCAATTTCTCTCGGTACAGTTAAGTCTAGAATCAGCAGGGCTCGAATTAAGTTACGTGATTGTCTGCAAGGTTTTGGGGAACTAATACCAGCTGAGTATCGTCTAAACACTGAAAGCCTAAGTAACTAATGGGCTAGATTTAAATGGGGCTTAGTTGATCACTGTATCAATTACGCTCCTTCTGGAGAAAAGGTCTAAGAATCAGAACTAAAATATTTGAAGTGGTGATATTTCCCTGCTTAAAACAATAGGGTCGAATGTTTTTCGTCTAAGTAATCGGTGATAGATATTCGAATATTGCCTGCATTTTGCAAATATAAACGATGCTAAGCTGTTTTCAAGTAGTCCGATCAATGCTATGGCCATCGCCGTTTAGAAGCCGACCAGAAGCGAATTGGGAAACGAATTCAACCGTATGCTAGACTCAATACGTCATCTACGATTGTCGAAAGAGGAGAAACGCCAGGAAGCCGTAACGGCTTACCTGGATGATGTCCTCACGCCCAAGGAACGGGAGCGCTTTGAAAAGCAAATGGCGGCCGAGCCAGCCTTGAAAGCCGAAGTCGAAGCGCAGCGACAGTTGAAGCGCCAACTGGGACAACTTCCCCGGCAGGCTGCGCCCCGCAATTTTACGCTTGATCCTGCGGCTTATGGCCAGCCGGAGCGAGCAAATGCCCTCGTCCTTTATCCGTTCTTACGTGGCGCGACTGTGATGGCGGGACTGTTATTTATTGTGGCCCTAACTGCCCAGCTACTATTTGGATCTCAAAATCTAGCCGGACTTTCAGATCTAGCTCCTGAGGTCGAAATGAGTCAAGAGCAGGCAGATGAGTCATTCCTTGTCGAGGCGGAACGAGCGGTCAGCGAACCGTCTGCCGACGAACCAGCGGAGGAAATCGCTGTCGAGGAAGCACCTGTCTCCGTAATCGAATCAGAGATTTTGGTTGAAGAAGAGGCCATCGAGGAACAAGAAGCAGGCGCTCCATTGGAAGAGGCTGAGGTGCCGGTCGAAGAGGAATTGGCAGCAGAAATAGTCGTAACCCTTGAGATTGAATCTGAAGAAGCCGAAATGCCAGCGGAAGATTCGGCCGCAGCAGCCCCGGCCGAAAGCCCAGCCTTGGGCGAATCAGAGCCCGATCGGGCTCCCGCTGCCAGCGATGGCGGCCTTGATACGGCCGAAATGTTGCCAACGGCTCCAGCAACACAGCAGACGGAATTGGTTATGCCTGCCGCGTCGCCAGACTCGGAACAAGCAACACACCAACCCGCTGCTACCGCCAGAATTCAGGATGCAGAATCGATATTGCCCCCGATTAGCCAAGTGGAAGATACCGCCAAAGCTTCGGACGACGTCTTCTCTGGTCCGCTCCAACCGCTACAGCTGGTATCGGTTGTCCTTGGCGTTATCGTGGTCATTCTAGCTGGAATAACGCTACTAACACGAAGAAGACTGTAAGCACCGTCGATGAATAGCCCCCAAAAAGCGTCTTAATCGGGAGATAAACAAGCTGCCAAAGAATCGGCCAACCCTAATCGAAAGTGCCCCTAAGCACATAAAATATTGTCCCCGCTGCGCCACGCCAATGGATTCTAAACCTATCGGGGACAAAAATCGCCGGGTATGCCCATCTTGCGACTACATTCACTTTACTGATCCCAAAGTTGGGGTTGGGGTAATGGTGATTGATGAGGGCAGGATACTTCTCGTAAAAAGGGCCATGAATCCCGAAAAGGGAAAGTGGAGCATCCCGGCCGGATTCTTAGACTATGGTGAGGAACCGCAAGTCACCGCTATGCGAGAAGTATTCGAGGAAACCAATCTGACCGTTAATAATCTAGAACTTATGGAAGTCTACCACAACCCGAGAGCCACTGTTGATGGGGGCGCCTCCATTTTTATTCTCTACAGCGCCGACTTGATAGAAGGAACGCTTATGGCAGGTGATGATGCAGAAGTTGCCGCTTTTTTTGCCCCTGAAGATTTGCCGGAACTCGCCTTTGCCAGTACGCAAGAAGCGATACGTAATTGGCAAAATGGCTTGATCAAAGGGTAGATTTCGACGATTTTAGGCTCATTCAACCTGTCGACTCATAAAAAAACAGCCATCGATTAGCAGAAAATCACCGGAGATTAATTTTTCTGGTTGTAGGCTGAGGCAGGCGGTCCGAGAAGATTACAAATTCGTAAGCGGCAAGGTCACAATATTTGGCAAGGTAAAAGGTAAGCTTAAGCCATCGGGGAACAAGATAATCAGCACCAATACGAAGACGAAAAAGAGGGCCAGGGCGAAGACTAAAACAACGACATACCAGGGAATATCGCTGGATTTGCTCTTTTTCTTGGCGGCTTTTTTGGCTGTTGGCTTTTTTACTGGCTGCGATCCGCCAGTTACGGTGGCCGGCTCTGCAGCCTGCACTTCGGTTTTCACATCCAGAGACTCGGGGCTCGCAGGCTCCTGAATTTGATTTTCGAGCTCTTGGTCCACGCTACCGCCGTTTTCCTTGATCACGGTCATCACCAGGGCAGCTTCCAAATCGTGCAGCGCTTCTAAGTCTTCTTCAGTCAGCTGGGGAGCATGATACTCATGATCAGGGCTAAATTCGGCCAACAACGCCGGGGTTAATTCCACGTCGTCAGAGCTATCCATCGCTTCTGATAGAAAATCAATCAAGTCATCGCTGAGACCTGCCAAAGCCGGGTCTTCCGCCAAATAATTCATACCGGTATCTGCTTCTACAAATACCTCCCACCCATCGGCAGGATCGGGTTCTGGCTCTATGGCCTCTGCTCGTTGTTTTTCAAGTTCAGCCTTAATTTCTGGGGGGGCAAGC
>JBFFVR010000038.1:0-9574 GCA_041570685.1 Promineifilaceae bacterium (SeqCode) | reverse complement strand
TTCAGACCATTATGGCTAAAGGAGGCGTTTTGCCAGTTATTCGTATCATGGCACTGCGAACATTGCCCCGCGAAGTGACCGCCTGGTGGCGAGTGACAACTCTGGCAGTCATTCAGACCATTATGGCTAAAGGAGGCGTTGTGCCAGTTATTCGTATCATGGCACTGCGAACATTGCCCCGCGAAGTGACCGCCTGGTGGCGAGTGACAGCCCTGGCAGTCGTTCAGGCCGGCATGGCTAAAGGTGGCGCTGTGCCAGTTATTCGTATCATGGCACTGCGAACATTGCCCCGCGAAGTGACCACTTGGCCGGGTATGGCAGCCCTGGCAGTCGTTCAGGCCGGCATGGTTAAAGGCAACATTTCCCCAGCTGTTTGTTTCGTGGCATTGGGAACACTGACCGGCATAATGGCCACTTGGCCGGGTATGGCAGCCCTGACAATCAGTCAGACCGGCGTGACTAAAGGTGACATTAGCCCAACTATTTGTTTCGTGGCATTGGGAACACTGGCCGGGATAGTGGTTAGCCGGCCGAGAATGACAACTGGCACAGTCATTAAAACCAGCATGATTAAAACTCACCTGCCGCCAATCAAAAGTGTTGTGGCATAATGAGCATTGTCCCTGATAATGCCCCACCGGTTTGTCCGCATTATGACAGCCACTGCAATTGGTGAAACCAGTGTGGTCGAATTTTACTTGTTTCCAATTGTCAGTGATATGGCATCTAGAACATTGCCCGGCATAATGATCTAGCGGAGCATCTTTGGTGTGGCATGACTCGCAATCAGGGAACTCGGCATGGTCGAAAGCAAAAACCGGCCAGTTTTCCGTCTGGTGGCATGTGGAACATTCTCCTGGATAATGATTGGCTGGTGCATCATCCTGGTGACAGCTCTGGCAATTCTCAATTCCAGTGTGGTCAAAGCTAACTACGCTCCAGGCAGTGGCTACATGGCAGCTTTCGCATTCGCCCGAATAGTGATTGAGCGGCGGTAGATGGCAGGCGATACACTCGCTTGGCGTTCCAGCATATATTCCTTCCGTATGACAATCCGTGCAGGCTACCTCGCTGTGGCCACCGACGAGGGGATAGAAACTGTGGTCAAAGTCATCACCTAAAAAGGGTACCGATTCGCCACTAATATTATTCTCGATTTTCATCTCCGATTGAACGATCTCTACCAGCTGACGGGGATTATTTGCTAGCTGTAATTCCCTAATTAAATCCATCAATTCAGCTAATTCTGATTGATCCTGGTCCGCTTCCTTCAGTTCGGCGATTTCGCGCTCAGCCTGTTCCAAAAGCAAACCAAGTCGCTCAATCAACCGGGCTCTATCCTTCAACGGAGCGTCGATGATTAGTTGTACGGCCAAGCTCAAATCATCGTTAAAGTAATGGGCGGCCGCTTCCAAACGCGTGCTGCCCGCCGCTTCCACCAGCTCGTCTAGACGACGTTCCGCCAATTCGATCGCCCGTTCAGCGCGCTGGGTTTTGTCAAGAGTTAATTCCATCTGGATTGACTCGGCCACATACTGCAGCAAATACAAGCTGGTCCCTGGGCTGAACGGGTGCGCTTCGGCCAAGAGAGTTATGCCACCGATAATCAGGACCAGCAGAACGATGAGAAGGGTCAAGATCAGCAACGCTTTTTTCATTGCTTACTCCTGACGGTCCGTTCATGCTCTGTTACCCTAATCATTGGCATTTGCTTCCTTTGCTTCATCTTCTAAGCCAGTGGGATGGCAATTCGCACAGTCGGCAATATCAAAGAGTTCTTTGTCCTCGTGCTCGGCAATAGTTTCACCTGGATCATGGGCATGACAATTCGTGCAGGTGTAGGTGGTGTACGATAGCTCATGGCAGGTTTGGCATTCGATTTTGTCCTCCTCGCCATGGTTCAAGGGAAATATATGCTGGCTAAGGTGCGCCGGTTTCCAAGCGGTCGTTGTGTGGCAGCGCCTGCAGTCCTGGCCAAAGACGCCGAAATGAATTTCCGGCTCGATATGGCAGCCGACGCATTCATTCGCTGTTCCCGCCAGTATGGTCGTCTCGTGACAACCAACGCAATCAACCTCGGTATGTGCCCCCTCAAGCCGAAAAGACTGTTGGTGATCGAAATGAACCATACTATCGAGGCCATCATGACAAGCCTGGCAATCATCGCCATAAAAGGCTGCATGGATATTGGCGAAAACAAAATCTGCCTGATGATGGCAGCCGAGGCAGTCGATCATATCGACCGTAAATTTGTTATCCGGGTGACAATCAGCACATTCGAGAGGTTCCCCATCAAATCCGACTTGGTGTTTAATTAAGCTGAAATCAGTTACCCAATCGTGTTCGAAATCATCTAATTCAAATTCAGTGATCTCCGAGGATTCTCCCCGGTGTTCTAAATGGCACAGCTGGCAAATTTCTTTGTCAGGGAGGTGGCCGTGGAGGCCGGTCTTGTTATTGCGCTCATCGAGTACAGATTGATGACAATTGCCGCAACGATCGATCGTGACGCCTTGCCAGGGCTCGTGGCACTGGCCACAATCACCCTCAATATCTGCATGAGAGGAGTAGCCACCCAAAGATTCGTTCCGCGATTGAGCAGCAGAAAGGGATCCGGGACTAAATGGAGTCCCCCCGCGCAAGTATAAAATTATGCCCAATACAATGACCAAAAACATCGCTGTGCCGCAACCAATGGGCGAATAGAGTGGTCCGTTTCTTTTATGCTGCATTCGTTGTGCTTTATCGAATGATCCAGTGATGAGCGCACTAAGATAAACATCGGCTAGTAAATAAGTTACAAAACAGCCAAAAAAGTAACGATCTTTCTCAAAATCGGGACATTTAAACAATTTGCGCTAGCTTGTTGGGGAAAGATACCAGTTGCGGAGGATCATATTGCAGGTCAAAAAAGTCCCGTGCCTATCACCAATGCGGCCTTCTTGCCCGGCCCCTTTTTATAACGGCCGCGCCGAGGGGATTGACCAATATTATTATGAATGAACGGATTGTTTTCTATGAATAATGGCTTCCGCTGGATGTTCTGAATCAAGAATTCGTATAACCGGCATGTGAGAAGTATTCATGCCTTGAGGAGAAAAGGCAGAAGGTATAGATTTGGAAGTAAGCCGCGGAGTTTAAATTAATGATAATGAACACGAGTAGCGCCCACATCGTAATAAAATGCGGGCGCTATTAACTTGTGCCGATTTCTACTCCCCTGTAGCTACTGGTGTGGTTCGCAGTTCGCGCAAGGTCGTTTCATCCACCCCCGTAAATTGAGGCAAGTCGATCATGCCCATTCTAGCCATTCTTTCGGTCATTTTCGATAAAAAGAGACGATTCAGATCCTGGTTTTCCATCAATTTCTGGAGGGTATCGGCTCTTAATCCTAGTAAGGCAGCATCTTCTTCCACAACGACATTTGCCGTTCTTGGTACATGAGTAATGGCCGCGATTTCGCCGAAAAAGTCGCCGGCTTGTAAGCGCTCAAGGACACGATAGTCTTCACCTTCAGTTCGCCCGGCTATCGCTTTGCCCTCAAGCATGATATAAGCTTCATTGCTTTTATCTCCTCGTTTAATGACCGCCGTACCGCTTGTTGCCTCTGTGACCCTAACTTCGGCAACTAGCGCTTGACGTTCCTGTTCGCTAAGGGAGCCAAAGGGCGGTAGTCGTCGGATCAGAACGTCTAAATCTGCCAGTGAAGCCGGTCTGCCAGCTGAAAGTCCCGGTGCCAATTCGGCACCACGCAAGAGGCTGATGGCTCGCTTCCATTCTTCCGCTGGTCGGCCGAGCCCGGGCAGAAACAGGCTGATCCCGCCGGCGGCAACCAGCACCAGGGAGGCGATTAACAACATGATACGTACATCAATTACGTCAGCCAGCCCGGCCAAGCCCATACCGACGACGATGAGCATATCGCCCACGACCACATAAGCACTGCTAACCCGGCCGCGAACCTCTCGGGTTGTATTTCGCTGAAATATCAACCGCCGGCCAATGAACATCAAGGCATTGAAGTAACCGCTGATCATAACCATCAGTATTGCGAAGGGGATAGAAGTGGCTTGCGAATAGATGGCACCTACTATACCCATGCCGAGAATGCCCAATGAAAACCATTGGCCCTCACGCAGACGATCAGCATAACTAGCCATCAGGAAACTGCCTATAACGAAACCAACCGAGGTCAATGCCTCCTGCACACCATAGACAAACTCGCCCGCTCCTAAAGCATCAAAAGCAAAAGGTAATAGCAGAACATTCCAAAAGCCAAAGCTAATGAAAACCGCAAAGCCCACCAGTAATGATGAGCGCAAGATGGGTGAATCCCATAGATAACGGCCGCCATCCTTGAGATTATCGATGACATTGCTAACATTTGTGTCCTGATTCACCTCGAATTTCGGCAGCTTCATTAGAAATATGAGGGTGGCCGAGGTAAAAAAGGTCAACGTGTCCAGATAAAAGGCCCATTTTACATCGACGGCTGCGGCAATAAGGCCGGATGCGGCGAAGCCAATGGCTGTTGAGCCAAATGAACTGATGGCTAGGAACGAGTTAGCCGCAGCTAACTCTTCATCTGGAGCGAGTTCGGGTAGTGTGCTTTCATGGGCTGGCGTAAAGAACTTGTCTACCGTGCTAACCAAGAATACAAGAATATACAGCCAAATAATGTTATTCGTGGCCAAAAAAGGTATCGCCAGTACCAAAAGACCTCGTAGAAAATCAGAGACGTACATGATTCGTCTCCGGTCGTATCGATCAACAAAGACGCCGGCAATAAGGCCTACTAAGAGGCTTGGTAGAGCCGTGGCGATGAGCATTATGCCTACGCTGAGTGCCGAACCGGTTATTTGATATACCAGAATGCTGGCCGCAAGATAGGTAAGAGCACTTCCGCTGGTGGAAATGAAATCCGCGAACCACATCAAGGTGAAATTGCGGCGGCGAAAAACGGCAAATGGCGATAGACGTGAGGCCTCAACAAGCGACGTCATGATGGTTTATCCCTCCAATTGAGTTACGCGATCTCTTTTGAGCAACTAGGCAAGACAATAAATAGTAACTCAGTTTGAATCGATTGACTAAGAATCTGCCATAATAATCAATTCGATTCTTGTAAATGGATCGTTATTGCCTACGAGGATGCCGCCCGGCCCTCGGATTACTGTACCACTAAGTAAAAAGTTTGGCGCTGAGCAGGTTTTGGAAATTACCTTTTCAATTAGGCAACTAAATCTGATGGTCTCACCCATTATTGACTTTGCCAAGCCAGAATAAAGCTGTTCTATCCGCCAATGCTAAATGTCCATCCAACAGGTAATGTCAAAACACCGACGGCGATAAGAATTAGACCTACAGTGATGACGATGAAGTTATTGCGAAACTTTGTCTTATCCTCTTTGTCTCGCCAAAGCCGGGCAAGATGAGCCAGCACCACGGCGATTACCATGGTGATGGCGTGCTCGATTTGATAGCGTACCACGCCCCGCGTGATTAATAATATAATTCCTAGAAGGAGTTGAAGGTCAAGTAGTCCTGTATAGCCACTCATTAAGGCTCTATCCATCGACTGGTACTCTCGATTGCCTAGCCAACCAATCAAAAATTTACCGGCCGCCAGGACACCAACGATGACGATAAGCCAGCGATTTAGAGAATGAATGGTGAGAATGATGCTATCCATGAAACTATCTCCTCTATTTATCTTGGGTAAAAGGTGCTGACACTGTTTAGAAATCTTTGCGATATCGAAAAATTATATGCTAAATAATTCGTTCACAAAGCTTGGCTACTGATGCTGCTAACATCAATTTACTCCAGAGAACGTCGAAGAAATCAAAACTTTCTCCAAAATGCCAATAATTTTCTATAAGCTTCACAAGCCATACTTCTTTTGGCGAATGGCTCCAAAAATATGGTTACTTAGTTTCAGTTATGATTTCCACCTGGCGATAGAAGGCGGTGGGGCGGATGAATCTTATCTAGCCAATAAATACTCCTCATTCAATTGTTATAGTGTGTTACTATCTAGTATTAATTTATATTTCCTACCCGACTTTAGAATGATTTTCTAAATTTAGATCGAACATCTGTTTGTTTTAGCCCTATCCGGTCCGGCTAGTTCTTGTACGGAGATACAATGAGCGCTGAAAACGGGCAAGACTGCTTTATTTGCCGCAAGCATAGAGGGGAGCTTCAAGTGCCTGGTGGGGCGATTTATGAAGATGATCTATTCTTTGCTGCCCACGCATCAATTCCTGAAACGGAATCGGAAACTTATCTTGGAACAATCTTGCTGGAGCCAAAACGCCATACGCCGGGTTTAGCCGAGCTAAGCGACCAGGGAGCTCAGTCTGTAGGGCACTTAATCACCCAGTTAGGCCGGGCAATAAAACGAAGTGAAGGAGCCGAACACATCTATCTTTTTGTCTTTGGCCATCACGTTGACCATTTGCATATTTGGTTGGTACCTCGTTATCCAGGAACTCCCAGAGAATATTGGGGAACCGGGGTGGATGAGTGGCCGGAAGCCCCTCGTGGTGATTCTGAGGCAGTGGCTGAGCTTTCTCAACGATTGCGCGAACAGCTTGTTCTTGAAACATGAGGATAATCACTTCTCTCAGGTGCTCTTCAGCACTTCTAGTTTTGCTTTGTGCAGGAGTATAGTAATTGTGGGGAATAAGGGAATAATTCGATGATGCAAGCTTCCCGGATGGTTGAAGAAATCCTGGTTCTCAACCAACAATCCGTGGATGAGCAAACTGTCTTGGATTGGCGGTTGTTTCAACAAGGCAGCACTTTGGGGGATATTCTTGCCGACCACCATCAAAGTTGCCAGAAAGCCATCAGCGCCAACACACCAGTAAAATATGTTGACTGTATCGAGGACCAGATGCCGCATTTCAGCCCTGGATATACCTCTCTTCCACGGGGGGAGTACCCGGCTATAGCTGAGAATGAAATCCCCATTTTTAAGCTAGATCGTACCAAGATGGTGATATTGGATTGGGAAGCTTTATCCAATCGCCACGATATACTGGAACAACTTTTAGCATCGGTTAGCAGGCAAAAGCATTTTATTCGTCTGGTTTTGCTGGCACCACAACTTTCACCTGATTTCTCAGAACTGTTTTTTGAGAGTTTTTTGATAACCAATTTGGACATTTGCCAGAAAAAGTACGACTTAGAGGAGATTTTTAGAAGCTATTGTCAGGCTCTTGGCGATGTTTGGTGGGGAGTTGCTCGAAATCCGTTCATTACCCCTTGCCAGGGTAGTCTATACGGCGAACCCCAAGTTCATCCGCGGCATGGTCATTTTATCGATTCTGGTTGCTCTGAAGGCGATATCATCCGGCGGGTGTACCAGGAATATCAAAATATCGTGCCTGAACTTGTTGTCCGAGCTCGTGACGAGGTATTGGTCAATCATCTGCCTCCTAGACTCAGCCGCAATCTAGGTCGACTCGCGGCTGTGCAAGAATTTTTACTGCTACTTGCGATTGAACAAAACTGCTCCCAACTGGAATCTTCAACTTCAATGAAGACCTCGACCGAGGCGCTGCGATGGCCTCTTTCTGACATTCCGGTTGAGAGATCCTTCGATCTGTTGCGTCTTCAAGAGACCGAATTATTGCTTCTACAATTAAGTTGCCACCAACAGCCAACACCTTTAGAAGCAGAAATGCTTTCTGAAATCGGTTTCGTTGGCCAGTTAACGGCAGTTATCTTGTTTGACCGGCCCAATGTCTGGGAAATGATTACTCCCCTTACTGAGTTTGTAACCGTGCAATCTTTTAGAGCCACATTACCAACGTGGGAAATGACATCTGATACCGAAACGGTTGGATTAAACGAGGCCGCCTTTGGAATTAATATTGAAGAGTCTTTTTCTCGTTCTTTAGATGAAAAACGCTAAGCGATAACTCCGAGTCAAAGGATATTTTCCGGAGGGAAAAAGATCGAAAACATGCTAATAGTCAGCAAATCAAGAGTTTAACACGATGTTTGATCCTTACAGAAGGAGATATGTAACGATTGCACACCCTTTGTCATGCTACATCGTACAAATCGGTCAGATTTACTGATCCCGTTGTAACTTTTTAGTCACCAAATTTTAGAAATTTGATCAGATTTATGGAGGTCTACGAATGAAATTGGAAACCCCACTTGATCCTATTGTTGTAGATGATGCCATTAAGGAATATCTCAACCCATTTGCCATCGCCCAAGCCCAATTAGACGAGGCAGCTGAAATTCTCCAGCTAGAACCAGAAATGCACGCTTTCTTGCGCCAACCGATGCGAGAGTTTCATTTCACTATTCCGGTGCGCATGGACAGCGGTCGTTCGCGGGTCTTTCAGGGTTTTAGGGTGCAATATAATGATGCCCGTGGCCCCGCCAAAGGAGGGATTCGCTTCCATCCTGACGAAACTGTCGACACTGTTCGAGCTCTGGCTGCCTGGATGACCTGGAAGACGGCCGTCGTTGATATACCCTTAGGTGGCGGAAAGGGAGGCGTGATCTGCGATCCCCGCTTGCTGTCCCAAACGGAATTGGAGCGACTTAGCCGAGGTTATATGCGGGCAATTGCCCGATACGTCGGTATCACCAAAGATGTGCCGGCGCCTGACGTCTATACAAATCCCCAGATCATGGCCTGGATGATGGATGAATACCGTGTCTTGGTTGGCCATCATGAACCTGGCGTCATCACCGGCAAACCGCTTGAATTAGGCGGGTCGGCCGGCCGTGGGGACGCTACAGCCCGGGGCGGTATTTACACAGTTCGCGAGGCTGAAAAAGTCCTCAATATCGAACTCGTTGGCGCTACGGCCGCTATTCAAGGTTTTGGCAATGCCGGACAGTACGCTCATAAACTGTGTACTGAGCTGTTAGGCCAAAAAGTAATTGCCGTCAGCGACTCTCGCGGAGGCATCATTAACAAGAATGGCCTAGAATTTGAGGCGGTTCTTAAACACAAATTTGACACTGGTTCGGTCATAGACTTCCCCGAATCGGAAAATCTCACCAACGCCGAACTTCTTGAACTTGAAGTGGATGTCCTATATCCATCTGCTTTGGAAAACGTGTGTACCATCAACAATGCGACAAAAATAAAAGCCAAAATCGTGGCTGAATTAGCCAACGGTCCCACGACGCCGGCTGCCGATGATATCCTTTACGAAAATGGTATGTATGTGATCCCCGACTTCTTGTGTAATGCTGGCGGTGTAACTGTCTCCTACTTTGAGATGGTCCAAAATGCTTACCAATATTATTGGGAAGAGGAGCTGGCTCACGAACGCCTCGATCAGAAAATGACTCACGCTTTCCATACGGTTCACCAAATGGCTCAAGCCAAAAAGGTTAACAATCGAGTCGCCGCGTATCTCGTTGCCGTTGATCGCGTCGCTCAAGCTGTTCGCCTTCGTGGCTGGATCTAAAGTTATATCTGTAATCGCAGGCTATTTTGACTATAGCCGGCGGTCTCTAAAAGAGAAGCTCCTAGATATAGGTTGAAATCATTTTAAAAGTTGTTGAGAACGTGGGACAAAATAGACTGCTC
>JBFFVR010000037.1:0-9622 GCA_041570685.1 Promineifilaceae bacterium (SeqCode) | reverse complement strand
ATTGAAGTATTTACGGCGGTTGATGCACTCGACCGCATTGCCAACAGTGATGAGATTGTTGTTGGTACAGAAAACCACATAATTCTGTTAGACGGCAATGGCAACGAGATATGGCAGCGACCACTCCGTGCCAGGCCTATGGCCATCTCCAATTACCCTTCTCTTGATGCCGAGACAAATGATATATTAGTTGCTTTGAGCGACGGTGGGCTTTTTCGATTTAATAACCAAGGCCAAATTGTGACTGAATATAATTTTTCAGATTCACCGGCGCAGTTCGCAAATCCAAGATTAACGGTCACTGATTTCCAAAGGGATGGCAATCTTGAAATCGTATACAGCTATTTGACAGACGCAGGTTTTAGTAAGCTGGTAGTTATCGATGATCAAGGTGAACCAATTTGGGAACGCTCCGATAGTGGATCTGTAAAGGCGATGGAGATAGTTGAATTTGATACCTCCAAGCCGCTGGAAATCGCTCTTGCTACTTCACTTGATAGAGTATATTTATACACCTCCGAAGGTGAACGTCGCTGGCCATTTCGTTCTACCAATAAACCGATAACGAGCATGACCATGTCAATTCTTGAAACGGGCCCGGCTTTGGTTGTCGGAACGGAAGCAGGAACTCTGACGGCTTATAATGGGAATGGCCAGAGATTTTGGACGCAGATTCTGGACCAGACTGCATCCAGGCCAGCATCAGCGATTTCCTCTGTAACTGCCACATCAACCTCGGGCAACCTGCCAATCCTAGCCGTACTACTTGGCCCAACTCCAGGAATATCCGATTCGGCCGATATCGTTCTGATAGATGGAAGTGGGAGGCGTCTGGAACCTCTATTGGCCGACGTCGATCGTGGTGGGCTGAGCCGCATTCTGGATATTAACAATGACGGCCGAGGCGAGCTTGTTCTGGCTGGTTTTGCAACTCTTGAGCTGCTTAACCCCGGCGTTGGAGCCCGAGAATATTTTGAGGCTTGGGACTATCGTTTAGCGGTAGAACCTCAGTCAGTTCTCATTGGCGATGTCGATTCCGATGGTAGCCAGGAAATACTAATTGGCACCACTGATGGGATGCTCCATGCGATCAACAGTGACGGCAGTCTACTTTGGACAAGTGAATTGGGGGGAATTGTAAGCGAGCTGGTAATTGCAAGTTCCGGTACCGAACAATTGCCCGTCATTATAGCAGCCGACAATCGTGTTCAAAGCGGTGAAGAGGACATCGACTCTCCGCTGGGTGAAATTTCTGTACTCCTCCCAAATGGTCAAATTCAAACCATCATGCCGTTTGAAGCACCCATAGCAAGCATGCTTGTAGGTGATATTAACCAGAGTGGTCCTCCTGAATTGATCATTGGTACGACCGATGGCCGTGTGTCAGCTTACTCCATTAAAGGTGTTGAAATATGGACCACCGCTCTTAATGCTAGCGTTGAGCAACTATCATTGGTCGACAGCGCCAGAGGAAGTGAGATATTTGCGAGCACTGCGGATAATGCGATCTTTCGGCTCAATAATAAGGGCACAGCTGTAAATAGAATTGCTAGCTTCCTAAGTGAAATCAATGCCATCACGCAATTGACACAGGAAGAGAAGGCTTTACAAAGATTGATTGTTAGCCTAGATGATGGCACCTTACACAGCTTGACAACTCGAGGGGTGGAACTTTGGGACGTTGAATTGGAAGGATCGGCCACAGGGTTGGTGACAGGTGGCAACTCTCTCTTTATTACGACAGATGAACAAGAGATCTTAAATTTCAATTTCGATGGAGAATTGGTGTGGCAATCGGATGATTTCGGGCGAGCGTCGTCTATTTATTGGGGCGATCTGAACGGCGATGTAAGACCGGATCTTGGCATTGGTGACAGAAATGGAGAAATCAGGCTGATTACGGCGGACGGGGTTGATTATTGGGATACATTAAATGTTGCCAGCGAGGTGTTCTATCTCGCAGCGCTCCAAGGAAAGCCGGCTTCTCTTGCTGAATTAGTCGCCGTGACCGACACTGGTATCGTTCAATTGTTTAATTCAAAATCGAATAGTCCGCCTCTTTTAGTAGGTCCACAAATCGAAGTTGAACAAGGAAATTATAGCATTGCTACATCAGTTATCGATGTTGAAAACGACCCGGTAACTGTCGATCTAGAACTTTATGATGAAGGCAGCGGCAACTGGCTCAATGCTGGACAGAAAGTGGCCTTTAGTGGAAATGATTCACTATTCTGGTCCATCGATCCTCCAAGAGGAGCTCAGCAAGTACGTTACCGCTTCTTATATGATGACGGCACTAACCATGGTACTTTAGAACCCGCATCGGGCCCCCCACCGATATCAAGTCCTTCGTTGATTACCAATATTTCGATTGGCATTATCGTAGTGTTGCTTTTCGCTGGTGGAACAGCTGTCTATTTACGCCAAGCCAGCTCCCCTTCTGCTCGTGTTCGTCGCTTTTATGAACGGATTCAACAGGAACCAAATCTGACATTGAGTAGATTGGATGCAGAGTATTATCGCACGGGCGGATCAGCTGATTTTTTGCTAAACCTTGCCAATCGCGCCCGTGCTGAGGATGATGAAATATTGGCAAGCCTCGTCGACGGTTTGTATTTACTATCTGCTCAACCAGGATCTGCCTTACCCATCATTGTAAAAGCACTTAGAGAGGCGCTTAACTTAATGCCAACGTGGGATCATTTAGAAGATTGGTCAGATACCTATCAGCTTGGACAGAAGCTTTTCGCTGTTCCATCAATTACGGAGCTGAATCTCTTACGCCCACATCTTGCAGATTTGGTAGATCGTCGCCGTAACAAGGATTATCCCACCGAATCCTTGGCTGAGCTATTGCCCGTTCTTGGTACACTTCGAGACAGTGAGCGTGTAGATCTGGCGAGTGACAAGATAATTTACCTCAGTGAAACAATTGGTTTGCTGAGACAGGTCAAGTACAGATCGAGGTTTTGGCCCGTCAGAATTGAAAATGTGTTAACGCGCTCATTAATCGACCAGTGGATAGGACTAATTAGAGCTGAGATGGAGGAGCTTGAAGGAACTGCCCAGTTGGTCATCACTTTGGTCACGAAACAAGTCGTTCCTGAAACTCGAACAGTGGTCGCAATAAATGTTGCCAATCTAGGACGAGCCGCGGCCGAAAATCTATCAATCGAGTTGAAGGAGAGTGATTACTATATTATTGTCAGCCAGCCAGAAAAGTTACCTATTCTCTCTCCAGGGCGGGACCGCCAGGTGCAATTTGTTGTCAATCCGAACGCTATTGAGAGTTTTAGAACTGCCTTCGAAATAAGCTACGCTGACGAAAGCGGTGAGAACCAACGAGTTGAATTTGCCGATTTGGTGAGTTTGATCCCAAAGCAAACAGCCTTCGAGCCAATCACAAATCCCTATGCCCCAGGAATGCCCCTTCGAAAAGATAGTCAAGTATTTTTTGGTAGACAAGATTTGTTCGATTTTGTTGCTAACAATATTGGTCATACCAAACAAAGGAACGTTCTCACCCTGATTGGCCAGCGACGGACAGGTAAGACATCAGCACTCTTGCAGCTAGATAAGAAACTTCCAAATGACATCTTTTCTATTTATATCGATTGTCAATCCCTTGGCGTAACACCTGGTATGCCATCGCTATTTCATGATCTGGCTTGGAGTATTTCAGACGCACTGTTACAAAAAGGTTATGAAATTCAGGTTCCAGAAACTTCCTGGTGGCAGAATGACACAACCATCCGATTTCAGCGCCAATTCTTGAAACAGGTGAAGAACGTTCTCCCAGAAGATTCAACTATTCTATTGGTCTTTGATGAATTTGAAACGTTTGAAAATCTAGTCTATGATGGCATCTTGCCTACAACCCTCTTCACTTATTTTAGACATCTGATGCAACATGAGCCGGGATTAGGTTTTATCTTTTCAGGTACTCACCGCTTGGAAGAGATGAGCTCTGATTATTGGTCGGTTTTGTTCAACGCAGCACTTTATAAACATATCAGTTTTTTGAGCAATTCTGCCGCTGAGAATTTGATCCGCGACCCGGTCCTTCCTCACATTATCTATGACGATCTGGCAGTAGATAAGATTCTCAGGGTTACGGCCGGACATCCTTATTTCTTACAGCTGGTGTGCTATACCCTTGTCAATCGGGCAAACTTAAAAAATAAGGGCTATATTACGATCTCGGATGTGAATGCCGCGCTAGATGAGATGTTGCGCCTGGGAGAGGTGCATTTCGCCTATCTCTGGCAACGCTCCAACCACGCCGAAAGAGCGTTGCTTGTAGCCGCCTCACGGTTAAAGAAAGGAGATAGTCATTTTCGACCAAACCAGTTGGTTCAAATTCTCCAACAGTACAATATCCATATCGAGCCATCAGCTGTGACTGTTGCCCTCAACCGGCTGGTAGAGCGGGAAATTTTCCAAGACATTAAAGGAGAAGGATCCCCAATCTATGGTTTACGCATTGGTTTAGTCGGACAATGGGTAGGCCAAAACAAGAGCTTTTCAAAATTATACGAGACTAGAGAAACATCTAAACCCTACGAATACCGATAACAACCTGACGGCAATCTCACAATTTACGCCAATTCTCGGGGTATCCAAAGATTGACAAGTGTACCCTCGGTATTCTCATCCAAGTCGTTCCACTTTTCAATCTCCAGTCTAATTTCGGCTAGAGCCGCAGTCGGCATACGAACCCAAGAGTCAGCAAACTCTTCGACAAGCTCCTCCATGCCTGGATTGTGTCCAACAACCATGACGCGGTCGATTTCGTCAGATAATAGGGAAATATACTCCAGATATGTTTCAGGCGAAGCATGATAAAAATCTCTCGTCGTTTCAATCTCAAATTCATATCCCGACGCTTGTGCAAACAATAACGCGGTATCTACTGCACGTCTCGCAGACGACGATATGATCAAATCAGGCACAAGGTCATTATCTGACACCAATTGTCCAATACGCGGCGCATCTCGTCTCCCACGGGCTTTTAAAGGTCTGTCATGGTCTGCGAGCTGATTATTAGACCAGCTGGACTTCGCATGACGCAATACTAGCAGAGTCTTCATTTAGGTTCTCCTGTACTGCTCGTCTTCAATTTGGGAATAATTGCAATGATGAATATTTAGAATTCGCCAGGCTGATCCTGGCGAATTCTAGTTGGTGCCCTTAGCCATTTAGATGAGTGAAAGCTTTCAGGCCTGGATAGATTGAAGAATCTCCAAGTTCATCTTCGATGCGCAGCAATTGATTGTATTTTGCCACTCGATCCGTCCTTGCGGGTGCACCAGTCTTAATTTGTCCGGCATTTAAAGCTACCACTAGATCAGATATTGTAGTATCTTCCGTCTCACCACTGCGGTGAGATACTACTGCCGTCCAGGCATGGCGTTGGACTACGTCCACTGCAGAAATGGCTTCGGTAAGGGTTCCGATTTGATTCACCTTACACAGCAGGCTATTTGCCGCTTTTAATTCAAATGCCTTGTCAATTCTCTCTACATTTGTCACTAACAAATCGTCGCCAACGATCTGAATCTTATTACCTAGCTCCCTCATCATCAGCGACCAACTTGCCCAATCATCTTCATGTAGCCCGTCTTCGATCGAAATAATTGGGTATTTTTCGACCCACCGGGCGTAAAACTCGACCATTTCGGCTCCCGAAAGAACTTTCTTTTCTGTGGTGAGATGATACTTACCATCCTCATAAAACTCACTGGCCGCAGGGTCCATTGCCAACATAATTTGGCTTCCCATCGAGTAGCCAGCCTTTTCGGTTGCCTCTATTATCAAATCGAGAGCTTCGTGATTGGCCGATAATTTAGGTGCAAAACCTCCCTCGTCTCCAACTGTCGTACTCTGCCCTTTTTTACCTAAGACAGACTTTAAACTATGATAAATCTCCACGCTCCAGCGGACCGCCTCTCGAAAATTTGGGGCTCCAACTGGCATGATCATGAATTCCTGCAGATCGGTCGATCCTGCAGCATGTTTACCACCATTCATGATATTCAACATCGGCACCGGCAGCGTTCGCGCAGAGGCACCACCCAAATAGCGATATAACGGTAAGTTAACGCTTTTTGCGGCTGCCTTTGCCACTGCTAGGCTGACTCCCAGAATGGCATTTGCTCCCAAACGACCTTTATTTTCTGTGCCGTCTAATTCAATCAGGGCCTCATCTATACCAACCTGATCCGTCGCGTCCCAGTCAAGGAGCGCCTCGGCAATTTCCTCGTTTACGGCAGAGACGGCACCTAATACTCCTTTTCCCAAGAAACGATTCTTGTCTCCATCTCGTTTTTCTAGGGCTTCGTGAATGCCAGTTGAAGCGCCAGAGGGTACGATCGCCCTGCCCGAAGCACCATCTAGCAGCATAACTTCAACCTCGACAGTAGGATTTCCTCTAGAATCCAACACTTCTCTTCCATAGATGGATTCAATGTAGGTCATATTTACTCCTTAGTTTTTGCGGGATTCAAAATTGAAAATGATGTTCTTATTGAATCTTTTGCATCAAACAATCAATTGATCTATGCCCGAATTAATCAAACTTCGCATTCAATTCTGCGAAGCACAACAAGACAATAATGATAACAAATTGCTTCGTTAGGTGGCAAGATTGTTCTAGGTATGAAAAATAGAGGAACAGAATCTCTCAAACGTATTCAGCAGCGAACTGTCCCCCTAAATAACTACTAGGCTTTTTGTAACTCTTGCAAAGAACGCAAGCAATCGTTATAACTGCCTTGTTATGAGCGATAGTCCGAGCCAGTTGAGAATTGGGACTCACCAGCAAATACTTGAAAATTTAATTGTAGAGCTCAATGACGTCTTTGATGCCCACGGTGTATGTGCGGCCGCAGCGCAAACTATTGCCAGGCACACTTTTTCTACAACTCTAATTGCACTACAACCCCCATTTGGTCGACATATTGATGTTTGGAGTTGTGAGCCTGGGGGCCAGGTTTCCCAATCTAGGTGGCATAATGGTCACGATTTTCTGCAGATGGTACAAATTGCAGATGCACCATTTCGATTCGATGTTAGTTCCGTTCCAAGCGGACCGTGGATAGATGTTGACGTTGAACATCTGGGTCCTACTGTTACCGCTATACCTCTTCCTTATCCTCAAACTCCAGCCCAATTTCGTTCATTCGGAATTTTGTGTATTGCTGATTCTGACGGAAATGTTGAAGAAAGTCGGCTTCCGTTGCTTACCGTTGCGGCGCAGTTAACGATTTTTCTCGATAGGGCCCAACTGAGACATCGCTCCGACCAGCAAGAAGTGGAATTCGGGATTATCTCGGATATAGGTTCATCATTGACCTCAACCCTAAACCTTGAGGAGATAATTGCCCAAGTAACTGATGCCGTTCGAAGGGTATTGGGAGCCGAATCGCTCACGATCGGACTTGCCAATGCTTCCGGAAAAGAAATCGTCTTTGTCGAGGCATTGATGGGACCCGCTTTTCATGACATGCCTCAAGTGAGTTTCAGTGTGGGTCAGGGAATCGCTGGTTGGGTTGCTCTTCATGGTAAACCTGCGATAGTAAATGATGCTTACGCTGATCGCCGTTTCTCTTCTAAGGTGGATCGAGACACAGGATTTCTGACACATTCAGTACTTTGCGTTCCTCTAAAGATCGAACAACGCGTAATTGGGGTGCTTGAGGCGATAAATAAGCATAATGGTGACTTTGACGAATATGACTCGAGATTGCTCCAGGCCATTAGTAACCCACTAGCAATATCGATTGAAAACGCCCTACTCCATTCTGACGCTTTGACCGAAAAGCGGCGAATTGAGACTATTTTTGCTAGCATGTCCGAAGGCCTTCTTACTGCTGAGCAATCTGGGAAGATAACGGCCGCTAACGATGCTGTGTGCAAGATGCTTGGGATTTCCGAGGAGGAAGTAATAGGCAAGCCGGCGGGTGAAATTGTACGGACAAAGCCAAGTCATTTCTCAGATCTTTTTGCACAGCTAATAGCCGGCGATCAGGTTTTAACTCAAATGGCTTGTGATTTGAAGCAAACCAATGGAGAGTCCGTCCCTGTTCTCATCAGTGGCGCTGCGATCGATAGTGGCAGTGGTAAGATAGAAGATCTCATCTTTGTATTTAGTGATTTGCGTCAAGTTAGAGAAGTCGAGCGCATGCGAGACGACTTCTTTCACAATATCGTCCACGAGTTACGAACACCTTTGGCAACAATATTGATGTATGCAAGATTGCTACGCGAAGGGAAGGCAGATGACGACGATGATAAGGCGAGTCGATTTCTCGAGACAATTGAGAGTGAAAGTGATCGACTGCAAAAACTAGTTAGACAAATGCTCCTCTTGGCGAAGATGGAATCAAATAAAGTATCAACATTAGAGGAGTCGATTGATCTCGATTCCGTAGTTGGACAAGTTCTGCCACCCCTGATTGATAAGGGAAAAGAAAAAGGGCTCACCTTCAATCAACATATTCAACCCGATCTACCTATGGTTGTTGGAAATGAAGATACGCTTTATATGATAGTTAAGAATCTTGTCGAAAATAGTATTAACTTCACGCCTGCTGGGCAGATATGGTTTGACGCTTGGCTAGAAGGAGATCGAGTAAAAATAGAGATTGCTGATGAGGGAATTGGCATTCCGGAGGAAGCGGTTCCAAACCTGTTTCGCCGTTTTTATCGAGCACAAACTGCGGTTGAACGAGGTATTGCGGGAACTGGCCTAGGACTATACATGGTTAAGGAAGCCTTGGTTACTTGCGGAGGATCGATTGAAGTTACAAGCACCTTGGGTGAAGGAACTAGATTTATAGTTTCACTACCCATAGCTGGTTCGTAAATCTTGCAATAGCAACAAAACCTAAGGGAGTCATAAGGGTCATTTCCATATCCCTATTTTGCGAGATTATTCCATTTTCGATTGAAGGCGCATTTCATGAAAAGAACACAAATATATCTCGATCATGGTGCCACTACGCCGGTTCGTAGGGAAGTTATCGATGCTATGATGCCATATTTGACCGAACAATATGGTAATCCTTCATCAGTTCATAGCTTCGGTCAACGAGCCAGCGCCGGTCTAGAGGATGCCAGACACTCGATCGCCAAATCACTAGACTGCCTTCCCGAAGAAGTAGTATTTACAGGCTGTGGTTCAGAAAGTGATAATTTGGCGCTACGCGGCACGATGTGGGCAGCTCGTGGGGCCGGGAAAAGCAATCATCTGATCACTTGTTCGATCGAACACAAAGCCATCTTGGAAACTGCCTACCAATTATCTAATACGGCTGGGTTTGATGTTACAGTATTGCCTGTTGATAAATTTGGCAAAATTGATCTTGCTGAACTTGAGGCTGCCATTCGGCCGGAAACAGCTTTGATAACGATCATGGCCGCCAATAACGAAATTGGAACCCTTCAGCCAATTGAGGAAATTGGCAAGATCGCCCACCGTATGGGTATATACTTTCATACAGACGCTATTCAAGCAGTTGCTTCAAATAACTGGAGTCTGAGATCCTCTTCAATTGACTTGATGAGTCTTTCACCTCACAAATTTTATGGTCCGAAAGGTATTGGAATATTGTTTGTCCGT
>JBFFVR010000036.1:0-9746 GCA_041570685.1 Promineifilaceae bacterium (SeqCode) | reverse complement strand
ACTGAAAGATCAGCCATCTCCATCAACTCTTTCGACAACCCTTCTTTTTCGTTTCCTAGCATAAGCACATTAGGATATCGATAATCCGCATCCCGAAAGTTATCTATCGCATGGGCCGAGGTGGCTATCGTGTGCAACCGTTTTTCCACAATCCACTGTTTTAACTCGCCAACATCAGCCAATCGGCAATGAGGGACAGAAAAAATGGTGCCCATGCTAGCCTTGACGGCTGTCGGATGATAAGGATCCACTGAAGGCTCCACGATCAACAAACCTGAAACACCGGCTCCGTCAATCGACCTAATGATCGCGCCAAGATTTCCCGGCTCAGATACCCTGATTAAAGCCACATAGACATCGCGGGGGCCAACATCTAATGTTTCTGTGCTTGTCCAGAGATTCTTGACGATCGCACCCAGGCCAACCGGCCGTTCTCTGGTCGAAATAGATTTGAATACAGCGGAGGAAAATTCAAGACAATGAATTCCTTTTTGCCTTTGATCAGAAATAGCTTGCAGCGCAATTTCACTGGTTAACAGTTCCGAAGAATAGTAGATCGATTCGATAATGGTGTCACATTCAATCGCCGATAACACCCCTCGCAAGCCCTCGATATAAAACGCCTCTTCTCGAATTCGGTATTTTTTCTGCCGCAATCGTTTGATGCGTTTAACTTGTGGATTACTGGGGCTTGAAATCATGGAATCTATTTTACGATGCCGTCGATCTTGATGTAATTTTTATGTCAAGCAAAGGCGTACGGTTTCTCTTCCTGATGACCATTTACAATTTAAGCAAAAGAAAAGACGTTTATGACACCTGAAATGTCGCATAAACGCCTATTTTGCTGACTTATTCTTGTTATTCCTAGCTGTTTATGCCGGCGGAACGGCGGGAGCTGGCAATTTAGGTTGGGCAGGTTTTCGTTTTTTAGTTTTTGCTTTAACCATCGGTAATAAGGTCACGTCAGTAACCTCTTTCATCCGTTCAACAAAGACAAATTCCAAGTCCTGGCGCAGCTTCTTTGGAATCTCCTGCAAATCTGGCTCGTTCTTTTTGGGCAAGACTAGCGTTTTAATTCCAACCCGCCTCGCCGCCAACGCCTTTTCCCGAACGCCTCCTACGGGCAATATACGGCCGCGCAGGGTGATTTCACCTGTCATACCGACGTCTCGCCGGATTGGACGTCTGGTGTAAGCCGAAATGAGGGCGGTGGCCATGGCTGCACCGGCCGAAGGTCCATCTTTGGGTACAGCTCCCTCGGGAATATGAATGTGGATATCGGTGTTTTCGAATAGATCGTCATCTATGCCAAAAAATTCCGCTTTACTTCGGGTGTAACTTAGCGCGGCCTGAGCACTCTCTTGCATGACATCGCCCATTTGCCCGGTCAATGTCAAACTCCCCTTGCCAGGCATTACTGTAACTTCAATGAAGATAATGTCACCGCCGGCGGCCGTCCAGGCCACACCGGTAGCCACACCAATCTCATCCTCATCATGCATCAGCTCAGGTAAAACGCGCGGTGGTCCAAGCATATCTGTTAGCATCTTTGCCGTGACGCGTTTCGGATGCTTTTTGCCTTCCACATACTTACGAGCGATCTTTCGACAAACATTTGCGAGCTCACGATCCAGATTTCGCACACCTGATTCGTAGGTGTACTGTCGGATGATCATTTTGATGGCTTCGTCTTCAAATCGAATACCAACTAAGTCCAGACCATGTTCCTTTAGTTGTCTTGGTATAAGGAATTGCCGGCTAATCTCTAGCTTTTCTTCTTCAAGATAGCCAGGGAACTCGATCACTTCCATTCTATCCTGTAGCGCCGGGGGCACGGTATCCAACATGTTCGCTGTCGTTACAAATAAGACATTGGACAAGTCATAATCGAGGTCTAAATAATGATCGACAAATGCTTTATTCTGCTCTGGATCAAGAACTTCGAGCAGTGCCGCTGCTGGATCGCCTCGGAAATCTTGACCTAACTTGTCCACCTCATCTAGCATAAATAAGGGGTTTATCGTCCCTGCTCTACGCATCGCGTGGATGATCCGTCCTGGCAGAGCACCGATGTAGGTCCGCCGGTGACCTCGGATTTCTGCTTCGTCCCGAACACCACCTAAGCTTATACGTAGAAATTCCCGGTTCAAGGATTTTGCGATCGACTGGCCTAAGGATGTCTTCCCCGTTCCCGGCGGGCCAACAAAACAGAGAATTGGTGTACGCATCTCCTCTGATGCGATGCTCTTAACAGCAATGTATTCAAGAATTCGATCTTTAATTTTATCGAGGCCGTAGTGATCGCCATCCAACACCCTGGCCGCATGTTTCACATCCAAGTTGTCATCAGATTTTTCAATCCAGGGCAACTCAAGGATCCAATCCAAGTAGGTACGAATGACGCCGATCTCTGGAGCCATAGGGGGCATACTATTAAGCCGATTTAGCTCTTTATCGACCTTGGCTCGAACTTCGTCCGGCAAGGCCTTGTCATCAAACGCCTCTCGCAACTCCACCAATTCTTGCGTGAAGGCATCCGCTTCTCCCAATTCACTCTGGATGACCCGCATCTGTTCCCGCAAGAAATGCTCCCGTTGCATCTTATCAACCTCTTGCTGGACTTGGGAATGAATCTGATCCTCCATTTCCAGAACGTCAAGCTCCCGAGCTAAGATAATGCTCACTTTCTGCAGACGGCTGGTAGGATCAAATGTTTCCAAGATTTCTTGCTTTGCATGGACGGGCAGATCCATAGCAGAAGCGATAAAATCTGCTAACCAGCCAGGTTGGTCGATATTGATGGCGAAAGCATAAACTTCCTCGGGCATTTTCCGGTTCAATTCGACGATCTTCTCAAAAAGAGCCGTAACAGCCCGCATCAAAGCTTCGGTCGTATTTTGCCAATCGTCCGGCTCTTGCACTGGTCTTATCCGCACCCTGATATAGGGATCCCACTGAGTAAACTCTAGAATTTCGACCCGACGCCTTCCTTGGGCAAGAACGCTGGTTGTAGAATCTGGCATACGTAAAGAACGGCCGATCACTACCTCTGTGCCAAGGCGAAAAATATCATCTTCGGTAGGATCAAAGATTTCCCCATCCTCTTGGGCAGATACCACCAGGCTTTCATTATTAGCAACGGCGGCCTGAATAGCAGCCAAAGAACGTTCACGACCAACGAACAGTGGCATTACCATTTGAGGAAAGAGAACCAGGTCCCTTAGCGGCAAAAATGGACGTTCTAAAATACCATCTTCGAGTTGAAGCGCTTCTTCGTCTTCGAAAAGCTCTTCAGAAAATGGCATGGCCATACCCATGAAATCTGGGTAGGCTCCTAAGTCATATCGTTCGTCGTCTATCATCTTCCTATTTCCCGAAAAAGAGCTTTTCCGCCAAGATGGATTCAGCTACTAATGGTCTCGAATGAGATCTGTGCTACCTGTTAGGAAGCGATCCCCGTTGGCTACAACCTTCGATTGTAGAACTTCCCATTGATTAAGCAAGTCGCCAACAACGAATATTGATCCTGTAACACATATTAAATCCTCGGGGTCGGCTGCCTTCCAGGCAGCCTGAAAGGCATCAGCCACGTTTTCACTGATCTGGGACTTTTGGCCTAATTCACTGGCAACTCCTAGCAGGTCATCTAGCGCGCAAGCCCGTGGATGTGTCGAAGCCGTAAGAAAAGTTTGATACGCATGGGGTAAGAGAGCCTCCATTATACCGGCGACATCCTTATCGGCCGTGACACCTAAAACCAGGAAAAGTTTTTGATAGCGATAATTCTCCTTTAATGCTAAGGCTAGCTTTTCCGCAGAATCGACGTTGTGGGCGCAATCCACCAAAACCGTTGGACGATCCGCACCTTGAGTCAGCGTTTGAAGACGCCCAGGCCAATTAATTTCTGCCAAGCCCATGTGAGCATATTTTGTGGTCAGCTTGGGGAAATTCGTTCGCACTTCGTTCATTGCAGCCAAGGCAACGAGCGCATTCTCCACTTGATGATAACCCATCAAAGAAATAGTAAAGCGCTCTCCAGGCTCGACGAAGGATTCTTCTGGCGTATGGGTGATGACAATCTCTTGTCCATTTATTGATGCCAGCTGGGCGTCGGCCGAGTTTGGCAAAACAAGGCGACAGTCCCAATCTCGACCGACCAATGTAAAAGGCGATATCTTCGTCCGCGCAATATCTACAAGTCGCTTCTCCGCTTCGATAGCTTGTGGTGCGGAAACGACCGGAACATTCGGCTTAATGATGCCACCTTTTTCGGTCGCAATTTCCTCAATAGTATCACCAAGAAGATACGTATGATCAAGACTTAACGAAGTGATCACCGATACTAAAGGCAGCAAAATATTGGTGGCATCCAGACGGCCCCCGAGTCCAACCTCAACCACGGCGATGTCAACGTTTTCGTCACTGAAATAACGAAATGCCATTGCCGTCACTAATTCATACCAGGTTAAATTAGGTACGTGTTCAGCAGCCATTCTTAGATCGTTGGCAATTTTCACGACCTGATCAGGATCTATTCGACCACTATCATTTTCTTTGGTAATCACTCGGATTCGATCTCGAAAATCCAGCAAATGTGGCGAGGTATAAAGCCCAACTTTAAGGCCCATAGACCGCAAGATGGCAGCACACATAGCCGCCACAGATCCTTTCCCCTTCGTGCCGGCGATGTGAATTGAAGGAAAATCTAGCTGCGGGCTGCCTAGAAATTCCAGCAACTTGGCCGGGCGATCCAAACTATAGTTCTCTGGCGCATATTGCTCCAATCTTCGGTGTTCTAAATTTATAAAACCTTGGAGATAGTCTAGCGCCTCATCGTATGAATAAAACATGGAAGCGAATTGTAGCTAATAAGTGAAAGCAAGCAATTTATTGTGGTCCAAATTCTCAAGTCAATAGCGCTCGATGAATCGGAGCAATATCAGAATGATCTACTATTCAATGGTAGCTTACATTTTGACAAAGAGAATTCTGCTAGCTACACTCGCTCTCAATATTAACAAATGGCGAAATATGAATCTTCAAATTGAACCTGCCCTCCAATATCACCTAGATCTGGAATGGCATCATACCTGTTTCGCCGGGAAGTTGCCGTTTTGGCCTGGCAATTATCCAATTTATTTTAGGGGAATAACACATTATGAGTTTGGCTGAAATCCATGGCGTCATCTCCTACACTACTCTAATCTTCTTTGCCTTGATGGGTATTTGGGGGCTCTATCGGGCGTTCCGAAAATACAGCGTTGACGGTAGTTTTATGGGTGCCATGGTAATAGGTGAAGGATTATTTATTCTTCAGGCACTTCTAGGTCTTATTTTAGTTATTGCTGGCGCCCGTCCAGGTCGCCCGGTACATTTCTTGTATGGGGTATTTGCACTGGTTGCCTTGCCGGGGCTGTTCGCATATTTAAGGGGCGAAGACGACAATCAAGCCCAATGGTATTACGCTATAGCTATCCTATTTCTGGCCGGCGTCTCACTAAGGGCTATAGGCACTGGAGCATAATGCCAGGTGCAGTAGCTCTAATCGAATCAGCATTGGGAGCCTGTCGTATAGAATGCATCATTCGACCCGTCCGGCGGAACTCAATTCGATATATAGCTAGGACAAAACCATTCCTTATGATTCAAGTAAGGGAGTCTTACGTTAGGATTCCCCGCACCGATCGGTAATACTCTAGTATCTATAGATTAAACCCCGAAATCCGCGACTAACTCGTTTTCAGAAGATAACGATTCAACCTCATCTGCCCGATCTTCTATATGCATCACAGCCGGAATGAAAAAGGCTATTATCCCAGCTAGGGCCGTAACTATCCCGGCTCCAAGCAACCAGAGTCGAATTCCAATCAGATCTGCAACCGGTCCGGCAACAGCCATTCCCAACGGCGTCATTGCTGATGCAGCGCTGGCAAGCAAGGAGAAAACTCTTCCTTGCATCTCAGGAACAACAGAAACTTGGGTGGCAGCTTGCAAGGGTCCGTTGGCCATCGGAAGCGTAATTCCAACAACAAAAATCACGAAAATAGCCAGTAAAAAGGCACCTACTGGGATCAAACCTAGAAAAGAAACGCCTACTCCAAGAATGATGATGCCGACTAGTGATGTGACGATTCGTCGTTGAAATCCTCCCAAGATTCCTAGTCCTAGTCCCCCCACCACAACCTTATGCCCAAGCTGACTCTAGCCAGGCAAGTTGCAAGGCTTCTCTTTCAAAAAGCCCTGTTACAAGCAGCGGCAGGATCGCAAGGGCAAAGGTAGCCAGGGCAACTAACGCATCTGCCGCGATCAATGTGAACCGGCGATTCCAGCGAGCGACAAGTGTGCCTACAAAAGGGCCCAATAATAGCTGAGGTAGCAGTCCAAACAGGGCGGCTATTGCCAAAACGGTGGCTGATCCAGTTTGTCTGGCAAGCAACCAGATCAGAGAAAACTGAACCAATTGGCTACCAAATAAGGAAACAGCCTGCCCTGTCCAGATAACAAAGAAGGGCTGTATGCTGATAAGAAAGAAGAGCAACTGTTTAAGATACGATTTGAGGCAGAAAGAACGAATTTTGAAATTCGCTCATGGATTTTTACGAAGCGTTAACAAAGGCATGCTACAATGCAGCCCGGTAAATAAAATTTTTGAATTACAGGAGAAATAAATGGCATATACGGCAAACGTTATCGAAGTCAGCGAGGCAACCTTTGAAAGGGATGTCATTCAAAAATCTCATGGTAAGCCCGTGGTGGTGGATTTTTGGGCGGCCTGGTGTGGTCCTTGTCGCATGTTGGGGCCGATATTGGAGCGTCTAGCGAATGAACCTGACAGTGGCTTTGTGTTGGCCAAGGTTGATGTTGATGCAAATCCAAGCCTTTCTATGCGCTATGGCATTCAAGGCATACCAGCAGTCAAGGCATTTCGTGATGGCGAGGAAGTTGGACAGTTCGTTGGCGCCCAGCCTGAACCTATGGTACGTCAATTCTTAAAGGATATCGTTCCGAGTGAAGCAGATATGGTTGCTACATCGGCTGAAGATCTGCTAAAAAATCGCAATTGGGATGAGGCGGAAACGCTATTTCGAGAGTTTTTAGAGGATGATCCGTCGAACATTGAGGCCCAACTAGGTCTAGCGAGATCCTTAATAGGCCAAGGAGAAGGATGTAAGGCGAAATTTTATTTGGAAAATCTCGTCCAGGATACTTCCTTAATGAACCAAGCTGAGCCTTTATTGCCTCTGGCTGAATATCTGTGTGCGGCCGAGAAGAGCAATGACAATGTTGAAGTCACTCCCATCGAAGCTCAATATCGCCACGCAGCTCGCTTGTTGCAGGATGGAAAGTATGCTCCTGGCTTGGATGGACTGCTCGAAGTTCTCCGCTATAACAAGAATTACCGCGACGGTCAGGCAAAAGCGGTTATGATTGGTATCTTCGAGCTATTGGGAAATGAAGATCCATTAACGAACGTATATCGCCGGGAAATGGCATCCGTTCTCTTTTAGAGTTCGCTAACTAGAACAGGGGTGCGCAATCAATGACGCACTCCTTTTCTTCTTCCTCTACTACGTAGTATTCCGTTATAAAGTTAAGACATCTGCAGGTGCAGTGCGATTCTGCCCAAGAGAGCCCACCTCACCGACTAGCGGTATTATTCTGGACTGGTTGCTTCCAGGAATTCAACCCGGTTCCCAAATGGATCCCGAAATTGAAAACGATTATAGCCTGGTAGCTTAATTGACTTCTCAAAAACAACACCAAGCGCCTCAAGCCTGTCACGCCAAAGGTCGAGATCAGAAACTAAATAAGCCAAATGTGCCTTGGTAGAATATCGATCAAAGCTATTTTCAGTTCCGACGTGAATAGGATTATCGCCGGCCAAAAACCAAAATCCACCTCGATCTTTGAGGGCATCGGGTTTATCTATCTCTGAGAAACCAAGGATCTGGCAATAGAATTCCCGGCCGGCCGCTTCCTCGCCCTTGGGAATCATGATTTGAGCGTGGTGAACTGAACTTATCGCGGGCTCATCGTTCGAAGGAGCCAAGTTCATTTCTAATTCGATTTCGTCGCGAATGGGGATGTTACTGAAGCCATTTGCTGGAATTTCGGGCTTTAGGATCCTCGATTGTTCGACGGCGTTTTTGTGTAAAGCAGAGAGTGAGAAACCCCGTTGCTGATAGAATCGCAGTGCAGGCATATTGTCATTGGTGGTTATTAACCAAAGGCGCCTACATCCGGCATCTATGGCAGCAGCCCGAACTGCTGCAACAAGCGCCGAACCTACGCCTAACCGAGGCTGTAAACTGTTCATTGTCATCAGTTCACAACTTTCATCTTCAATTCGGTAGGTAGATAGACCAACCGGCCTGTCACCTCGGATGGCAACGAATCCTGGCAAATCGGCCGCCTCATGTGCCCGGCCGCGGGAAACGACAATGGTCGCTCCCCATTCGCGTTCCAGCACTCGACAAGCCCAATCACGATAGGCTTCCCTCAACTCTAAAATCTGAAGGTTACTTGTTACGTCCATCCTGATATTTTCTCTTAAATATTTAGTTTCAGTCGAAGTTATATATCGCTTGTTTTATTCCCCTCCCCGAGAGTATAGTTCATACGATTACTGCAGGCACGTTGACAGAGATATCTAAGGCATGATACATTGCTAGGGCGTTTAACATGCCTGGTCACTGGGAGAGTTTCTATGCGAATCAGAATTAAGATAATGCTTTTCAGCGCCCTATTATTTCTGTGTGGGGCGATCGATTCGGTCGTGAATATGGGTGATGGACTTGATGGTCTGTTTAAGGACAATATCCAATTCTAAACTGGGTGATCGAAAAATGATCTCAAAAAGCTTAACCCTGAGACCGTTCACTTGTCTTATTTAGTAAACAAAAACGAACCAAAAAGCCTGAGGATTGCCGAAAAGTCAATCTCGATTCCAAAATCCCTGGCGAACTGAATCCAGCTTCCAGACTTGTTGTCTGCTCGAAGCGCCAGCCTTTTATCTAAGAATATTTCAAAAGATCCTTTGATGAGCAAAACACTCTAGAATTTGCTCATCGGCCGCTATCGGATAATATCGATCTCCTATTTAAAATTTCGGCGGTGTTCGTTATAAAAGACCTATCAGGTAATTGATCAATTTTAAAGTGCAGAGACGATGTGTGGTTGCATGAAAAGGTTCTTTGAAAGAGAAGCGGTGTTATCCTAGTTGAAGGACCACCTGGCTGGGGAACAAACACCACGGTTTAGCGACTGTGCTTAAGGAAGTAATTAAATGAATAAAACCCTGACAATCATAGTCGCCGTCCTGGGCGGCATTATGATTTTACTGTTAGCTGTCGTATTTGTCGTCCTTCTACAGAATGTTCTTTCCAGTTCAGACGATGCCCCTCCGACCCTGGCCTCTACCGCTCAGGCCGAACTCACATCCGCCCCTGAAGGGGAGGATGTGCCAACGGTAGTTGTCGAGGTACCTTCGACATTTACTCCCTTACCGACGAGTACATCAACAGAGACGCCGATAGCGACAACGCCGGCCCCTACTGACACGCCCGCACCAACCAATACTTTACCACCTGCTACGCCGACAAATACACCCGCACCTGTAATCATCCCGACAAATCCACCACCTCCCCCGCCACCACCAACCGATGCGCCACCTCCAGCTCCTCCACCACAAGATACCAGAGGCTTGGTGGCGACCCATTTTGGACTCCAGCCGCGCTCTGATT
>JBFFVR010000035.1:0-9908 GCA_041570685.1 Promineifilaceae bacterium (SeqCode) | reverse complement strand
TGAGCCTGCTAAGGCTTATGCTCATTACGCCAATTATTTTCGGTGCCAGTGGCGTCATCATGTCTGCTCTAAATGCCCGGCAACATTTTTTGCTTCCGGCGGTCGCCCCGATCGTTTACAATCTCGGAATCATCGCGGGTATTGTCATTTTTGCCCCAAATGTGATGGGATTAGCCATAGGAACCTTAGTTGGAGCAATCGGCCATTTACTGATCCAAATACCTGGTCTATACGCTAAAAAGGCACAATACAGCCCCATCATAACCGTTCGAGATCCCGGAGTGAAGCAAGTAGTTCGACTAATGGCTCCTCGGGTATTGGGTCTGTCATTCGCTCAATTAAACCATTTGCTAATTCAATATTTGGCCCAATCGATGATCTTTGGAAGTATTCCAGCTCTATCGTTAGCCTGGCGAATCATGATCATGCCTCAAGCCATCATTGGACAGGCCTTAGCGATTGCCGCTTTTCCTACCTTTGCCACCTTAGCTGCCCAAAAAGCCTACTCCGAAATGCGCCGAATAGTTGCCGACACGCTACGGTTGATCTTTTTTCTTAGTCTTCCCGCGGCAATTCTATTGATGATTTTACGAATCCCAATCGTCAGTGTCTTATTTGAGCGAGGACAATTCGACGAAACAGCTACCGAGTTTGTCGGTTGGGCACTGCTATTCTACTCCTTAAGCCTGATAGGGCTTGCGGCAATCGAGATTATTTCCCGAGCCTTTTATGCCATGGAAGATACCTGGACACCTGTCCTGATTGGCATGCTCCAACTTGGGACGATGTGGATCCTAGGGTGGTGGTTGGGCAATGTGATATTCCCCTCACTAGGATGGATTGACATGGGCGGTCTTGCTCTGGGCTATACGATATCAACTCTTCTTGAGCTCATTCTTCTTCTGTGGTTGTTACGAAAGAAGTTGGGTGGAATAAACGGCCGGCGAGTGTTTGATGGAGTTTGGCGAATGGTACTCGCTAGCATCACGATGGCTATCGCTACGTGGTTCGTTCTACAATCGCTTGTTGATTCACCCAAATTGGTTCAGCTTGTGGTGGCAGGCGTAACTGGCGCTACGGTATATCTCATTACCTCGGCCATTTTTGGTGTAACAGAGCTTAAAGACCTGCTACAAAATCTGATCGGGCGAATCCGTAAATGAACCCACTCATTACAATTCGAGCAACAGATCAACGGGCGCAAAAAAACCCGGCTAAGGCCGGGCAGGTTCTTTTATTGGAATTGGTCACTGATTAATTATTTGCAGATATGCTGTCAATAACCATGAAGTCAGATTGGGCCATTAATTCATTGTTTACCCAAACTTCTAGCTCATATTGGCCTTGCAGGAATCCTTCTTCAGGTCGAAAATATACATACCCCGGTCCATCATTACCGTAGGTCCATAATTGGTTTCCACCCTCAATCACCTGTCCGTTTCGCCGCCAAACCCAAGACCAGGTCATGCCATCCAACATTTCCTCATAATCAAAGGTGGCATAAAGAGTAAAAAATCCTTCTGCATAACGTTCGCCGGCATCGATTGCCCGATAATCTGAGGTAATATCAGTTGAAAAGGCTATCTTTCCAATTTCTGTTTCAGTTAACAGTTCTTCGACCGGCTCTATCTGATTAAATTTCTCGGGCAGGGCCGGCTTCAATAACGGATCAACCAGATCAACGGGTACATCGACAATGCTATTGCTGACCGGTGAAAGCGTAATATCTAGTGCCGTTGGGGAACTATCAGCAACTATCTCTGGCTCCTCAGCTTCTGCAGCTGCTGCCAGAGTTGGTTTAGCATGACTAATTCGGGCAATTCGAGGTAGCGTTTCACTAGAGGCGGGCCAAGCATAAGTACCAGTAGCAAATGTAACTAACAGTAGAGCGAGCGTATACAGCATGTATCGCTCCATTCTCTTGGCAGCTTGCACCCGTAAAAAGAAATAAGGGGATCGCTTGGTTTCTCGCCAAGACCTAATGGTGATCGACAATGTGACTAGACAAAGCAACAATAAGCCGCCTACTAGCCATGGAACTATCGTATCAGATAGCGACAAAATCAATTCAAAATATCCTCTTCCCCTAGTCTTAACCGCCCGAAAATTATAACAAATCGGAACATGCACGCAAATTTGCATCGCAGATCGTCACCAAAGTGCCCCCAATCTGCCCCAATTTACAGGTGGTAGCATCTCAATATGGTCCTGATATCTCATTTATGAATTTGGCGTGAAAATGGCGTTATTTTACTGATCTCACTAGGTTTTTTTGACCAATTTAAGCATTAATATAAACAGATAACTAGCCAGAAAAGGTTTTTTGCATTTAATCGTAGGCTGTCTTATTCTCAAAACCAAATCCTAGACGGCTTTACATAAGTGTATGTCCAACCATCGTGGAAAGATTATGTTCAAGTTTGTTACCATTTATCGTCGTGTTGATGAGGAAATCACCCTGGAAAACTTTTTCGCTCAGAAGAATCTGCCCCTGGCGGAAAAACTTCCAGGCCTCATAAAGAGTGAAGTCAGTCGTGTTTTAGGTAAGCCAGGAGGAGAATCCCGCTTTCATCTGATGTACGAGCTATACTTTGAGACTGCGGATACATTTTTCCATTCGCTTGAAAGTGAACCAGGCAAAAAGCTAATGCAAGAGCTAAAGGAATGGGCTGATGCAAAATTAGTCACTTGGTTTTACTGCGACTCATTTGAGGAATTCACGGTGGATCGGTCAGAAAGTCCAGATATAAGCTGAATCTCTCCAATTGGATACAATATTAGTAAAATTACATCGTTTTAAGAACACAGGTAGGGTAACTCATGTCTCAGTTTCGCCAATTATATCGCCTGTTACTGCTATTTCTTGGGGTGATCGTCGGCATGATCACGGCTTCTACTATCTTCATAATCCGCATGCTGATCAGTCCTCCAAGGCAAGCTTTATGGTCGACACCAGCAGATCTGGGCATGCCTTATGAGGATGTCCAATTTCCCGCGAAAGATGGCACCCGGCTATCAGGCTGGTTTATACCCGGTTTGGAAGCGGCCGGTGAGCAAAATATTACCTTAGTCATTGTTCATGGGTGGCCCTGGAATCGACTAGGAACGTCAGCAGAAACAATACTGACCGATTTACCTGGCAGTTCCCCTGTTCAACTTATTCATCTTGCCCACGCATTGCATCGAAGCGGTTATCAGTTGCTCATGTTTGATTTACGCAATCATGGTCAGAGCGCTTACGGCGGGCCCGTTACGTTTGGATTACGTGAAGCCAGCGATCTACTTGGTGCTCTAGACTACTTAGCAGTCCGTTCGGACATCGACGAAGAGCAGATTGGCGTAATTGGTTTTTCGGTGGGTGCAAATGCATTGCTTTACGCATTACCACAAACCGACCTCATCCAGGCGGCCGTTGCTGTCCAACCCACTAGCGCACCGATATTTCTTTCTCGTTATACCCACTATGTCTTAGGCCCTATCAGTAAGCCTGTTTTGGCCTTTGTCTCGATCATTTACCAGGCATTGGCTGGTCTTCGTCTAAGCGCCATTGACCCGGTATTTGCCGTAGCCGGATCGGGTGAAACACCGATTTTATACGTGCAAGGTACAGGAGATCCATGGGGAAGCTTGGACAATGTTCAGCAGATGGTTCAGTCAACACCGAATGCTGTTCGGCCGCAATTTGTCGATACGACCGGCCGCTATGGCGGTTATCAATTCGTGCTCGATCATCCTGAAATTATCAGCTCTTTCTTTTTGGAGCAGATGGGATCGGAGCAAGCGACTGGCTAGAATTCAATTAGCTGAATCCTATTCTCCGAAGCACAATCTACTATTCCTTTGAATTGGCTGAAATAACCAGTCGAATTTCAGATTAGAGATGGGCAAGATATCTTGTCCCCCACTACCCCATACCGTATTATAATCTTGCATTGGATAGCAATTTGTAGGATTAACGCTTGGTAGTCAAGTTTTCGGTTGAGCCATTTAACGATTCCATTCCAATGCCCTTACCAAGCTATTCAACAAAGTTTTGACTAAATTATTGCCCAAAGTAACCGAATCATGATCCAGGTTTCTAATCTCAGTCTAAATAGGTCTTTAACTAGTTTCATGATCCTCGCCGTGAGTTTATTTTTGCTGGCATCTTTGGTGATTCCCGCGAAGGCTCAGAGCGAACATATCGTCGTCGCTAAGATTAAGGGACCGGTAACACCTGCAATGGCTAACTATTTTGACAGAGCTATTGCGGTAGCTGAGGAATCTGGCGCCGAAGCGGCGCTAATAGTCCTGGATACGCCGGGTGGATCCGTCGAGATTACCCTGGAAATCGTCCAATCCTTCCTAAATGCCAACGTTCCGGTCATCGTTTATATTGGTCCTGCTGGAGCACAAGCAGCTTCGGCTGGCAGTGTCATCACGGTGGCAGCACATGCCTCGGGAATGGCGCCTGATACAGTTATTGGCGCGGCTTCACCAGTTGATGGGTCAGGGGCCGACATCGATGATACGCTCTTTCAAAAGATCACGGAAGATCTGAAAGCAACCATGCGTAATCTGACTGAACGCCGTGGTGAAGAGGCTGTCGCCCTGGCCGAAGCGATGATTGAAGAGGCGCGGGCAGTTACTTCTAATGAAGCATTGGAAACAGGATTGATTGATGCTGTGGCAGTCGATGTGGAGGATCTTTTGCTACAGTTGGATGGGAACGTGGTGGAGGTGAACGGCGAGCCTATCACCTTGGAAACGGCCGCTGCCGTCCAGGAACCGCTGGACATGAGTCTTATTGAGCGGGTGCTCCATTTACTTTCCAATCCTTTGCTCATCGGCCTATTATTGACAATTGGCGTTCAAGCGATTTTTATCGAGATTTCGAGCCCCGGTGGTTGGGTTGCGGGTTTTATTGGGGTGCTCTGTCTTGGTATGGCGCTGTACGGATTAGGCACTTTGCCGGCGAACATGTTAGGTCTTGGGCTAATCGTCGTTTCATTTGTTTTGTTTTTATTAGAAGTAAAGACGCCGGCAACAGGCGTCCTGGCGGTTGCAGGAGCGATCACTCTTTTAGCCGGTCTTCTAGTCCTTTTCAATTCACCGGGCACTCCCGGATTCGCTCGCATCTCGATACCAGGCGCTATTGGAATAACGGGCTTCGCTTCTGCCTTTTTCATTTTCATTTTAGCTAAGGTGTGGCAAGCACAGAAAGGACAACCCGTGACTGGCGCGGAAGGATTAATTGGCCAAATCGGCCCAGTGCGGTCTGATTTAACCGAATACAGCGACGATGAGAGCATCTTCCAAGGCACCATCTTGATAAACGGCGAACTCTGGCGGGCCGTGTCAGAAGAAGAAATAAATCAAGGTGAACAGGTCGTGGTCAAGGCGATGGATGGTTTTACGCTAAAGGTAAAAAAGATTTAACGCCAAATGAAGTTCCAATCTAGCGGCGGAACGGCTGATGCGATTTAAGGTACTGTTGAACAACGAAGAGAAGGAAATTGACGTAACTCGCCAGGGTGACAGACTTAGAGTGAGTTATGATGATTTGAGCTTTGAAGCTCGCTTTATCCACACCGATGAAGCCCATTTCGTGTTAGAAGTGATCGAGCCAGGACCCGAAGATTTTATATGTCGGAAGCGGATTAGGGCAGCCGGATATAAGAATGGCGACGAGCGGCAACTATGGGCTAACGGGCGTTTGGTAAGCTACCAACTTGTCCCAGAGGGAGCTCAAAGGGAGATTGATGGCACCACTACATCGTTATCGGCTTCCATACCAGCTGTCGTATCAGAGATACTAGTAGAGGTGGGAAATAAGGTAACCGCCGGCGAGAATCTGATCCTGTTGGAATCAATGAAAATGATACTACCGATTAAAGCGCCTTATGATGGCGTCATTGAGAGCATAAATTGTTCACCTGGCGAAGCGGTACAGCCTGGTGTTCAACTACTGAATATTGAGCAAATTGTTGATTAACATCCACTTAAGCTGATAAACACGTAAATTATCTATTCGTCTATATTGGAAATCAGATTCAAAATGAACCAAAATCGTCTGAAATTGCTTAAAGAGCAGCTAATAGCCAATGGGCTTGAGGGCATTGCTCTCGTTCCAGGGCCGAATATGCTTTATCTTTCGGGTATTCATGCCCACTTGAGCGAGAGACCTATCGTAATGCTGCTCCCAACACAAGGCGAACCGGTCATCGTCATTCCCAGATTAGAAGCGCCCAAGGCATTAGCTGCGGGAATGCCGGCCGAGCGTGTTTTTTCCTGGAGTGATGATGAAGGCTACGGGAATGCCTTCCAAAACGCTTGTAGATACCTGAGACTGGCTGATTCTACGCTTGGCGTGGAAGCCGAGTATATGCGGGTATTAGAGTTAGAACTGCTTCAGAGACATATCCCTGGGTTGACGACCGTCCATGTCGACCCGTATATGACTTCGTTAAGGCAAATCAAGAGTAATGAAGAAGTGGCGGCCCTGAAACGTGCGGTCGAAGTTGCCGAGAGCGCGATGCAAAACCTGCTCCCACGCATCCAGATTGGCCAAACCGAGAAGCAAATAGCAACGATGTTAATGCTCGAGCTTGCTGAAGCTGGCAGCGATTCGCTAGCCTTTGATCCCATCGTCGCCTCAGGACCAAATGGGGCATCGCCCCATGCCACGCCAACTGACCGGAAAGTTGATTCTGGCGATCTGCTCGTTATCGATTGGGGCGCCATTGTGGATGATTATCCATCAGACATTACGCGAACTTATGGAATAGGTCAGATAGAACCAGAATTACAACACATTCATCGTGTCGTCGAGGAGGCAAATGGTGAAGCCCGGCGCGTTGCTCGGCCGGGAGCTACGGGAAGAGACATAGACCTTGCAGCTCGAAAAGTAATTGAGGAAGCTGGCTACGGCGAGTTTTTTACACATCGGACAGGTCATGGCCTAGGCCTAGAGATACATGAACCACCCTACATCATGGCAGGCAACACCGAACCATTAACGGCTGGCGCTGTCTTCACAATTGAACCTGGTATTTATTTGCCTAATCGCAATGGCGTCCGAATTGAAGACAATATTGTCATCACCGAGGATGGCTGCCTTTCCCTCACTGCGCTACCAAGAAATCTGATTGTGGTCGGCGAATAGGCATTGGGCAAGAAATTTCTTGTTTCGCCCGCAAAAAAGCTTTCAAATGAGTAAAACCATCCGGTCGCGTCTGCCTCTAATTTTTCTTCTTTGTTCGGCCGCAATCTTCATTTTACTAAGCGCTGCCTGCCAAGATACAGAAAATAGCGAGACGCCTACAGATTTACCCACGCAAACCCTGGAAGTCACCTCAGAATCGGTTGCAGCTTATCCGGCTCCAGACAATACGCCGACTGATATTAGTCCGCCACCGGCTTCACCGACGCCTGTCCCTTATCCTGGTTCACCAGAACCGACAAAACCGAGTTCGCAGCTGACACCCTCCTCAACCCCATCTCCGATCTCTTTTGAACCGGTATCAGAAAATTACATCCCGTTCATTGGTGTAGGCGAGAAGCCTACGCCAACGCCTGTGCCGCCGACAAAGACACCGATGCCAACGCCAACGCCTACCATCGATTTTGCCGCTGTACGCCAGGGGCTTCAGGCCCAAGGGCAAGATCTTGGCTTTGCCAAGATTGGTTTCCATACTGGTGTGGGTGGAAATCGTACTGGTCTAGGCGAATGGATGCAACGCCTCGATGCGGCCGGGGTACCTTTCTTCTTAAAAACGGCTGATGACACCGGTCCGCTGGTTGAGGCTCAGGAAATTTTACGCCGCAGCGACGTGCCTCACACGTTAGTATATCGGCGGAGCGGGGATGCGTATGACACACCAAACTACGACCTACCGCCAGAGGAAGCAGCGCGGCAACATTGGCAATTACACATGGATGGGTTTCCTCCAGAACTCGATCCCAGTCTTATTTGGCTGGAAACCATAAACGAGATAGACAAGACCAGAGCTGAGTGGCTGGGGCGTTTCGCCTTGGAGACTGCAAAGCTTGCAGAAGCGAATGGTTTTCGTTGGGCTGCATTCGGCTGGTCTTCTGGTGAACCTGAATTATTGGATTGGCAAACGCCGTCAATGCTTGCTTTTTTACGCTTGGCTGCAGCGAACCCGGATCGGCTGGCCATCGCCTTACACGAATACAGCTTTCTAACTGACGATATTGGCGACAGTTACCCGTTTAAAGTTGGCCGCTTTCAGCAACTCTACCAACTCACCGACCAGCTGGGCATTCCAAGGCCAACTGTTTTGATAACCGAGTGGGGTTGGGAATACCAGCGGGTTCCATCCACTGCGAAAGCGATAAATGATATTAACTGGGCGGCCGAGATGTATGCTCCTTACCCTGAGATAAAAGGGGCAGCGATCTGGTATTTAGGTGGGGGATTCGGCGGTATCGCTAGCGAAGCACAAAAACTTGTCAGCCCGGTCACGGAATATAGTTTGGGAACTTATTTCGCTATCCCACTTCCTCCAAATAACGCCTCAATTAATCCCGAAAATTTTCGTCCGTGATAAAATTGATGTCGCTCTTCTGCCTTTAGCAGAAAGCGCTTGAAATTCTGTCAGGTAGGCGAACTCCTGACTGATAGATAGTGTCCATTGAAAAGGAGTATGTCCATGTCAGATTGGAAAAAACGGAAGCGACTTGAAGCGATCATAAGTGGCGAAAAACCCGATAGACTACCAGTCGCTTTATGGCGCCATTGGCCTGGTGATGATCAAGATGCGACCGCCCTAGCAAAGGCACATATCAAATGGAATAAGGATTATGATTGGGATTTGATCAAAGTCTCCCCGGCAAGCAGCTACTGCTTGATCGATTGGGGTGTAAAAGATAGCTGGGACGGTGCCGCAGAAGGTACGAGAACATATCTTGATAGGCTAATCAAGCAACCTGAAGATTGGGAGAAGTTAACGGTCCTTAATCCTCGAAAAGGGATGCTAAATACCCAACTCAAGGCGCTAAATATTATTGGAAACGAGCTTGCCAGTTCCGGAGACAATACACCATTCATCGCGACCATCTTCTCGCCCCTAGCCCAGGCCAAAAACTTAGCAGGAAAAGAACGTATGGTCAGTCATATGCGTAGTCACCCGGATTCATTTCGCAAAGGTTTATCGACCATAACTAAAAGTATCATCGCTTATCTGGAAGAAGCGAAAGGGAGCGGCATTAGCGGAATTTTCTACGCTATTCAACATGCCCGTTACGAAATCATGAGTCCGGCCGAGTATCAAACCTTTGGCCAACCCTTTGATGAACAGATCCTTTCGGCCGTTAGTGATCTCTGGCTTAACATGGTCCATATTCATGGCGAAAACGATATCATCTTCGATCTGGTAGCTGATTATCCGGTCCAGTTGGTAAATTGGCACGATCGTGACACCGGATTCCCCCTAATCCACGGTTTAGATCAGGTATCCGGGGCCGTCAGTGGCGGTGTGTCTCGTTGGAGTCTGCTCCAAGATTCACCTCTTCAAGCGCTTGAAGAAGCTGCTGAAGCTGTTGAACTAACAGGCGGCCAACGGCTGCTTCTGGGCGTTGGTTGTGTCATTATGACCAATACACCCTTAAGGAATATCCGAGCATTACGTGATTTTGTTGAGAAGAACTAGAATTTCAAGTTAGTCCTGCAAGTTACGGAATATATACGCTCAATTCACACCAAAATAAGTAATAACATTGGCAATGCCTGCCGATTGACAATGGGCGAGAATTCAAGGTGATGACGGGAACAGTGAAAATCCCTGAAGAAGATAATCTCGATCCACAAGTACGTGGGTATCCCATTGATCCAGGTGTAACCGAGGAACTCCCACCCCACGATTCGCCCGAAGAAGTCGTTCCGGACCGCGGGGTCGAGGCGGGCG
>JBFFVR010000034.1:0-9954 GCA_041570685.1 Promineifilaceae bacterium (SeqCode) | reverse complement strand
TTCGACGATCAACCGCATTATATTGATTGAATAAAATAGGTAAACCGATGCCTATACCAAGCCAAAAGAGCCAGATCAACCAATCGGGAGCAGGATCTGAACCCCAGGGCTCGCCTAAGATTATTTGCGATACGAAACCCCACCACATCAAGGTTGCAACCCCATAGACAATTAGCATAACCCACAGGACGCTGTTCATCCTCTGTACCTCGCGAAAGGTATTTAGCCTAGTTGGGCTATCCATTATCATTTACCCTCGAATCTAAAATCTCAACCTTGTGAACAATGTTATAGGACTGATCAAGCTAAGTGCAATTCTCCCTTAGCACCTTTTGCGATCCGAATAATACTTTTTGCTAACAAACAGAGGTTTTAGGCAAGTTGATGTCAAATAAACAAATCAGGTTTCCAAATTGCAAGCTATAAACAAATTAAACGGAACCTCAGAAATTCTTCCTGAGGCTCCGTCTGTATAAAGTATGGATTCCTGGCGAGCTAATTTCTGAAAAATGAGAGCACAATAGTCCCTGAGCTATCTCGAACTGTAAGCTGATTACCAAAAATGCTCATTTTTGCGGCTGAACGCATCGCATTCAAGAATGCTTGTTCTTGGGCCATCACGTCATCATTGCAACTCTGTTGAGTCGTATTTAAGCTACCAATTCTCAACACTTCGTCATAGGCCTGATAACCACCATTGTAATCGTTACACCCGGTTGATCCATTTACTCGGCCGCTGTTATCAAAGAAGGCTGTTATTTGTGTATTTGGTAGAACTGGTATTAATCCACCTTGACCATTGCTATAAGAGGTTAGATTCCAATTTGAACCCGTTAAGCCATTTCTGACAGTTATCTCGATGTTGTATAGATCTGTGCTGCCATCACGATTGATGACCCGAAGCTGGTATGTAGTTGTGATAAATGGCTGCACTTCCCTGGTTCCCTGTCCCGTTGTTGGGAAATCGGGCCAGTTGGCACCGACAGGATACAGATAGACAGCCTGTACGTTATCGACGCTCCAACTTAATAAGGATGTCTCACCGGCAGTGATTTCTGTTCGGCTGGCGGTGAAAACCACATCAGGCGCCGGCGTAGCTGTTGGAGTGGGCGGCGCAGGAGGAGGTGGAGCAGGTAGAACTGGAACATTCTCTGCATTCCCTACTTCAACAAGCTCTCCAAAAACCCAGCCAGTGTCATGTGGAGCGCCGGGTGCAACCACAGCGTACCATTGGCCATCCTGGCTGACGCCGATTACTTCAGCGCTTTCCCCTTGTTGGGCGACGCCTAGACTTGGATAGTTAGTACCTGGCCCTGTCCGAATATTTGCCCCATCCGGCGCTATTACGGTTGCTGTTGCCTCTCCTTCGTCCGGATCCGGAACGACAATAGGAGGCTCTCGCGTAGGAACTAATTCTATGACTTCGGTTGGGGTAGCTGTAATCACCTCGGCCGTTGGCAATGATCCACTTTCTTCGCCGGAGTCATCCCTAAGAAGCATCGCGAATGCTAGCGCGGCAATGGCAATGAGCGCTGCCACCAGAGCAACAATCAAAACAATAATTAGCGTACTGCTATTATCTTTCTTCGCTGAGAGTGCTTCTGTTTCGTCAGGTTGCTTCTGCTCGTTTGATTCGTTTTCCATCATCTGTCCTTCATTGTTTATGTAAAATGATATTATTCACTCGATTTTCACAAGCTTCATATTTCAAAATGACCCAACTTATGTGCCATTGAAGGATCATCCACAGAAACTAAGTTTGAGGTTTGGAAGCTAGGGTAAAAGTTCTCCAGGTTTACAGGTTCACCAGACATAGATACCGCGTGGCAGATTCTTGTATTATCTGCCACGCGGAGTAATGAGCTTATTTATCTAGGAGGTTTCTGGTCCAAAAACCTTCTAATTCGCGTTATATTGTAATGGATCGCCGGAGCCACTAATCGTTAAGGTACTGCCATCGAGTTGATAAGACGTAACGCCCTGCAAAGTTGTAAAGTAAAGGCTTTCAACAGTGTCAATCTCTTCACCACAGAGAGCCTGAGTGGCTGAGAATCCACTGATGCTGATACTGCTACCATTCACCTGATAGCTAGCAGAGTACGAATTACACCCACCAAAGCCATTTAACTGATTCTGGCTAGTGAATGACAACGTAATTGATAAACCTGGTGGAATCACACCTTGGCCAATAGCAGTCAACGTCCAATTAGTGCCAACAAGCGGATTATCTGGTACCGATTCTGTTACCACTACATCTTGCGAGGCTGAATCAGTTGCGCCGGCATTGTTCCTCGCTTCGACGCTATATCTATAGGTCGCGGCAGCGGTTGGGCAATCGACTAAGGTTCCCTCGAATTTAGCGTTATCCAAGATGACATCGCTATCCCGTTTGATTTGAACACTGGTTGCGCCACCACCGACGCCCCAGGAAAGCGTTGTACACTGATTTACTTCAATCTGTTTAGGATTGGCATCAAAGTAATTCACGACTGGTGGATCTGGGGCGGGAACGGTAGGCGTTGCAGTCGGTGCGGGTGTGGCCGTCTCCTGAACAGCTACTTGTTCACTATCCGCGGCCGACCCACCCGGGCCAGTTGCCTGAATTAGATAGGAATATGCGCCAACTGGTGGACAATCAACCAGAGATCCGCTTGCTGGTGCAGGATCCTTGAGAACCGTGTTGTTGCGGGAAAGCACTACTCTATCCACTTGACCTTCAACGACCCATTGAAGAGTAATACACTGCCCTTCAAAGATATTTTTCGGCTCGGCCGTGAATCGGGTGATAACGGGTGCTCCAGGCTGATTCGGGGTTACATGAACAGTTGCTGTGCGAATTTCGACTGAATTATCTAGTTTGACGACCCGCATTTCATAAGTAGTCGTGGTCGAGGCGCAAACCGTCTGCTGACCAGTTCCAGGCACACCGTAATTTTGCCAATTTTCGCCTTGTGGGTACACATACACTTCTTTTACATTAGAGGTATTCCAGGAAAGCGTCGAACACTGGCCCTCCTCAATTACTTCTGGATTGGCGGCAAATTGGATTTCTGGTGATGGCGTTTGGGTAGGGAATGGCGTTGGGGTAGCCGAGCTTGGCACCGTGATCGCGACCCAAACACGCTGTCCAAATGCAATCCCCTGATCATTTGTCATTTGCCAGTAGCCAACATAGGTTCCAGGGTAGGCTGGTGATACGAGATTGATCCACATATCATATTGTTCCCCTGGGGCAACTGTTGTTCCGACATTTGTTGGTTGACCGCCCATTCTAGATAATGGTGAATTTCCACCGACGTAAACCATGGTATATGTCGGTGTCCAGTCGCAGGTTCCCGTATTTTGTAAGCGCCATCCTTTCTGGAATGGCGTGCCAGCCGGAATCGATTGAATATCGGTAAGTCCCTTATCATCAAAACTTAGATCTGATACGTAAGCAAGACCATTAATACAATCAGGTTCAGTCGGTGGAACAGGCTCAATCTCGTCGATAGGAGGAAATTCCGGAATTTCCTCTTCCGAGAGGCCAATATACTCCTCTATTAGATCAAATAAGGTGCCATCAGTTTGCATACCTTGTAAAGCCCGATTGACATTGCCCAAGAAAGTTGTTGCTCCCCTCGGTACAGCCATGGCAAATAGCTGTCGCTGCCTGCCGGTTGATACAATCTGGTATGGACCGCTTTCTACCGCCGTTTCAGCCGGTTGCTTATCAATCAATAAAACATCTACAAAGCCTTCATCTAAATCAGTGATCATATCCCTTGTTTCAGGGTAGACGTGGACATTTCTCTGTCGAATCAGGCCAGTTTCGACTAAATTCTCTTCAACCCAATCCTCATAAACGGTTCCAGATTGAACGCCGATGCGGTAATTCGCCAAATCCTCGGATTCAGAAACCTCAACATCAGCATCATCTAAGGCGAGCACGGCTTCTTCACTTAGAAAGTAGACATTACTGAAACTCACGGCGCCTGCCCGTTCTGGCGTAACTGTTATCGCAGCGATCGCCAGATCTATTTGACCTAACATCAGGGCATCACCTAATCCATCAAAAGCAAAATCGCTGATTTCTACCTCGAGATCGAGGCGCTCTCCGATATCATTGATAATGGCGATGTCTAGACCATCAAGCTGAAATTCCTCATCATAGAATTCAAAGGGAGGATAATCAGCTGATGTACCAACGCGCAAAACACCCGACTCTTCGATTCTTTCCCAAACTGATTCTCCATCATCAGGGACTGGCTCGGGAGTGTTCGTGGGCGGTAACTCGGATTCATCTGTAGGAATATCGGGTGGTGCCGCTGTGGGAACTAGCGTTGGTGTAGGTTCCTCCTCTCCACCACACGCGGCTAATCCAACCGCTATCATCAATACCAATACGAGTAAAAGCCTTCTTGAAAACATTACAACCTCCTAATCAAGTAACTGGCACTTGTGGTGCAGTAACAAACCTTGAGACTTATCCAACGCAAAAAGCAAGCGATACTTATGGAATGAATCGACTATATTGAGTACTTGTAATATTCAATTGACGATTGAATGAAAAATCTCGACATACAAGTCTGCAATCAAGGAGTGTATATGATCTCAACAAATGAGACCATAGGTAACAGTATCCAAACGAGAGTATAAAGTCAGTGGCAGATGGGCTTAAAATAGTTTAGGCTTAGCTCTATGTTTACCCACGGGAACTTGCTTTCGCAGGAGAATCGAAATGGGTCATATCACTGAAGGTACACTTTTATGGCAGCCGACCGAGCAAGATCGACAAAATGCTAATCTCACAGATTATATGACCTGGCTCAGCCGTGAATTCGATGTCAGTTTTGACAACTATGCCGCGCTTTGGCAATGGTCGGTCGAAAATGCAGCAGAATTTTGGCAAAGCATCTGGTTGTACTTCGAAGTGATTTCTTCTAAGGAAGCAACGACGCCGCTTGCTTCACCGGCGATGCCTGATGCAAAGTGGTTTGAAGGTGCTGAGTTAAACTATGCTGAGAATTTTTTTGCGAGAAAGGTGGCCGGGCAAGCTGCGATTTTATTCAAAGCCGAAGATCGACCGCTAATTGAAATTACTTGGGATGAAATCGCTCAACAAACTGCGCAGTTGGCCAGCGCCCTGAGAATGATGGGAGTCGCCAAAGGTGATCGGGTCGTTGCCTACATGCCTCACATTCCTGAGACCATTGTTGCCTTATTTGCCGTAAGTAGCCTTGGGGCTATTTGGTCCGGTTGTTCACCTGATTTTGGCAGCCGCAGTGTTCTCGATCGATTTCAACAAATTGAACCTAAGGTGTTATTAACAGTTGATTCTTATCAATATGGCGGGAAAACTTTTGATAGGCGAGAAATAATTTCCGAACTGAATATCGGATTGCCAACCTTGGAAAAAATCATCGTTGTTTCAGATATTGTTGGAGAGGAGGAGCAGGCTGAAAATAACAAATTTGTTGCTTGGTCCGATCTAGTCTACGACTCGGACGAGTCCCAAGAACTTACTTTTGAACAGGTGTCATTTGACCATCCTCTTTGGGTTCTTTATTCGTCGGGCACCACCGGACTGCCAAAGCCAATCGTGCAGGGTCATGGTGGAATCTTACTCGAACACCTCAAAATGTCGTCACTACATCTTGATCTTAAACCGGGGGATCGCTTCTTTTGGTACACCAGCACTGGATGGATGATGTGGAACTTCTTAATTGGCGGGCTATTGGCAGGTGCGACAATTGTCATTTACGATGGTAGTCCCGGTTATCCAAACCTGAACGTTTTATGGGAACTCGCCCAAAAGGTGGGGATTACTTATTTTGGCACTTCAGCTGCTTTTATCGGCGTATGCGTTAAGGCCAACCTCACGCCAGGCGAATCGTATGACCTCCGCCGGCTTAGGGCTGTGGGTTCAACTGGCTCTCCACTGACGCCAGAAGGATTCGCTTGGATTTATAAAAACGTCCATCCAAATATAGCTCTTGAATCGGTAAGCGGTGGCACGGATCTTTGCACAGCTTTCCTCGGAGGCTGCAGGTTATTACCTATTTACGCCGGTGAGATTCAGGGGGCTGCATTAGGTGCTGACGTTAAGGCTTTCAATGAATCTGGTGAATCAGTCGTTGATGAGATGGGTGAGCTGGTAATAACTAGGCCCATGCCCTCCATGCCGCTGTTTTTCTGGAACGATCCAGGCGATGAGCGCTACAGGGCAAGTTATTTTGAAATGTATCCCGGAATATGGCGCCATGGTGATTGGATTAAATTTAACGAACGTGGGGGTTGTGTTATCTACGGGCGATCCGACTCGACTATCAATCGCCAAGGCATCCGTATGGGTACAAGCGAGCTATACCGTACTGTTGAATCCTTGCCTGAAGTCCAGGATAGCTTGGTAATAGATCTTGAGTTACTAGGAAGGGAACCATATTTGTATCTTTTCATCGTGCTAAAAGAAGATCGGGAACTTGACGATGCCTTGAAAAGTAAGATCAAGCAGTCTATTCGGACCGAAATATCTCCCCGACATCTTCCAAATGAAATAGCTGTTATTTCTGAAGTTCCATACACGCTAAGTGGAAAAAAGATGGAAGTACCTGTTCGTCGAGTCTTACTCGGCTCGCCAGTTGAAGTAGCTGTGAATGTAGGAGCCATGCGCAATCCGAAAGCAATCGATTACTTCGTTGAACTGGCCGAATCAGTAGCTATCGATGATTAATCGAGAGAAAGTAGCCTAAATAAGATTGTTCAAAATGGTTTAATCCCAGCCTCCTCTGTTGCGTGAGTAAACGCGACAATCTGGAAGCCCTATGTTACCATATTTGCATAAATTTGATAGGTTTACTGCTGTAATTAGACCGGGTAGGAAACATGGAGCTAGAACCTTCCTCATCGCCTGAATTTCCATCTGAAGAACGACAACTTTCAGGTGCAGTGGAGCGCGCCGCTTATGCCTGGCGCCGTAGCCTATTGCGAATACGATCGATTAGTCCCCGTGGCCTGGCGCGTCTGTTATTGGTGTTAATCTCTTTTACAGCTCTGGCTTGGTTAATCTGGAAAGCCTGGCCCGCATTAGTTCCCTTTTTCGTTGGTGGAATCATTGCCTATGCCTTGTTACCAGTTGTCGATCGCCTTGATCGGATTATGCCTCGCATTGTTGCATCCTTTCTAGCTCTAGGTGGGCTATTGGCATTTATTGGACTTATCATAGCCCTACTTTTGCCACCTCTCGCCCAACAGATTTTTCGAGTTTATATTGCTTTGCCCCCAATTGAGGAGGTTAGGGCAGAAATCGATGATTTGACGCGATATATCGAGACGCTACCTGAACCAACACAAAACGCGATCAATACCATCGCTGAAAGAGTTGCGGAAAGATTGCGTGAGAACTTAGATGTTTTCTTAGGAAGTGTGGTTGACGTCGCTATCGGTTCAGTTCTCGGCCTAATCAATACGATTGGCTTTGTTCTGGGATTACTGGTGATTCCTGCTTGGCTTTTGCAAATTTTAAAAGATAAAAAGAAGGGGGTTGAAGCCATTAATCGAATGGTTCCCGATAGCCTGGAAGATGATTTGTGGGCTGTCTTAGGCATCATTGATCGACCCTTAAATGCATTTATTCGGGGCCAAACGATAGTGGCTATTAGCGTAGGGTTATTGACCTATCTTGGGTTCCTTGTAATTGAATGGTTAGGAATTGGGATTATTCCCTATAAGGGTTTATTAGCCGCGATAGTCGGGCTCTCGCGCCTCGTTCCCACGATAGTTGGCACAGTAATTGGTTTGGTGCCTCTGTTACTCGCTGGATTTTCAATTTCTACTGAGGTAGGTCTGGGAATGTTAGCAACGTTTACCGCTGCCCAATGGCTAGCGCACACCCAAGTTTCCTCTCGGGTCGAGCGCAATATCGTGGATGTCCACCCTGCTGTTTTAGTGGTAGCTATCGTGGCGGTTAGTGAGTTAGGGATCTTATGGGTGTTTTTGGCTGCACCATTTACAGCAATATTTCGTGATCTGTTTCGTTATCTCTATGGTCGCTTGAGCGAGCCGCCAAAACCGGCCGGTATACTACCTGATCAGGCTATCCAGGAGATTGAAGAAGAGATTAAAAGTCCAGCAACTGCCCAAACATCAAGGGTGCCTCTTGCATATCGTCGCGGTCGAATCACCCAATCCATATCTCCTAGAAACTAAATCAGAAATTTAGATAGGTTTAATTATGGCTGAAAAACAAACTACCAACATGGATCAAACACCTTCATATGGACAATTAACGCAATCACGCGTGCCGCTAGAGAATGCGGCCACAGTTTTTTCACAAAGAGATGCTAGTGGCCAGATCCCTATCATTATCGTTCCAGAACAAAAATTAAGAATACGAAACGAATATGTTCAGATTGGCGTGATCATCCTGCTCGCCAGCATTGTCGTAAACGGCTTTTTCGATATTGATCTCCTATTAATCAGTCTTGGGATTTTAGTTGCCATTGCCTTGATCCTTTTAGGCGTTTATCGTTCATTTTATGTCCGGATTCCTGAAGGAGCCAACGCCTTACTGATTCGTGGTGGTCGCTATACTCGAACAATTCCCGGTGGGACCCATATTATTCCCCCATGGATCCTTGTGTCTCACGTGGTTACGCGTCGAGAGATTCCATTCAATGCCCCTATTGTGGAAGCACCTAGCAAAGATAATATCAGGGTGAATGTAGATACAGTTGTGACTTTTAACATTACCAACCCATATGATTTCGTGTACACGATCTCGGCCGACGATTTTGATGAGGTGTTTCAGGCTGCCGCTCAAGATGTGTTGCGCTATATGGTCCGCCAGATCGAGGCGGCACAAGTTGCCAATCTTAGAGGTTTAGATTTAGATGAATTGCGAGAGTTACTGCAAAACTATGTCGAATCTTATGGGGTTGAAGTTCAACGGATAAATGTAACCTACGCGTTACCTCAAGTGGACTTTATGCAGTCTCTAGAAAGCAAACAATTGGCAGTTATACAGCAACAAGAACAAGAAGAGAGACAGGCGCTGGCAAAACGCAGGCAACGTGATTCGGAAATCTTAGCCAGGCAAGAAGTTATTGCACAGGTAGAAAGAGAGCGTGAAGCCTTGCAGCTTCAGATACAGCAAGCTGAAGCTAAGAAGCAAGTGATTGAATTGGAAGCAGAAGCTGAAGAGTTGCGACTCTCAAAGTTAAATGAAAGACTGAATGCCAATCCACTGGCAGCCAGATATGAGCTTGAAATGGCCCGTCTCAATGTGGCCAGTTCACTGGCAGGAAACTCAAAGGCTATCCTAAGAGTAGGCTCAGCTGACGATGTTGTGAGTGCCTATATGATGCGTGATCTTCTTGAGGAAGCTTCTCAGATAGAGGAAGATGGGCAATTGACTGAAAAGCCTATTGAAGAAGAGCCCAAAAAGCCTGCTCCAAGAAAGAGGGGTAGGCCCCCTTCGAAATCAAAATCAGCAGCCGCGGACTAGGCAAGCTGGCATGTCTATCAACTAAAAAGCGCTGCTGCGCTCCGAGCGAGTTTGATGTCTTCTTCCTCTGGTAAGCCACTGACACCGACAGCACCAACGACTTGCCCTTGGCGAAATACGGGTACGCCGCCACCCCAGCCCGTATATCGTAGATCGCCAAAATTTGTAATTGGAAAATTATCGTCTCTCGATGCCTGGCCAATATTTCCTGATTCTGTTTTCTCCCTGGCTGCCGTGTAAGCCTTATTCATGGCATTTCGTATGGATGGTAATGGACAATCATCTGTCCTGATAAATGCGATTAGCTCGCCTTGAGGGTCAGTAACTGCGACGGCCGCCCCATGGTTGCCTTCATTCAGCTTCTTGGCTAGATGATCGATGATTTGCTGAGCGTCTGTCTGGGAAAGTTGAAATCGTTGATACATGTTTATATTCTCTCCATGTAAATTTCTCTAATAATTAACCGTTAT
>JBFFVR010000033.1:0-10097 GCA_041570685.1 Promineifilaceae bacterium (SeqCode) | reverse complement strand
GGAAGGTATATGTCAACCATATTCTTCCTTATGCATTCGTTGATTTTAGGTAAAGCTTTATAAGTTTCAGGTTCCTGAAAGCCAGGAGGAAAATTTTTCTAGTGAGGTTTGCCACTTTTAATGTTTCTTTATTCCGAGCTGTAGCTGGGGCACTTATAGATGATCTTGCCACGCCGAGTAATTCACAAGCCCAGGCTGTGAGTGAAATCATCCAACGGGTTCAGCCCGATGTGTTATTACTCAATGAATTTGACTATTCCGGCAGTGGTGACAAACAATATTCCAGCCCGGCAATTGAACTTTTCCAAAAGAATTACTTATCTGTCAGTCAAAATGGCGCCCCACCGATTGAATTTCCGTACACATTTGTGGCTCCGTCAAATACAGGAATCACATCAGGTCGCGATCTGGATAAAGACAGCTTCATCGGGGGACCTGGAGACGCCTTTGGTTTTGGCCTCTTCCCCGGGCAATACGGTATGGTCGTCTTTTCAAAGCATCCGATCGACTATCCTCGTGTGCGAACCTTTCAAAACTTCTTATGGAAGGATATGCCAGGGGCGTTGTTACCCAAGAATCGAGACGGAACCGATTATTTTAACTACGGAGACCGGAAAATCTTTCGTTTGTCTTCCAAAAGTCACTGGGACGTGCCCATAAAAATTGGTAAGCAAACCGTTCACTTATTAGCCAGCCACCCTACTCCACCAACCTTTGATGGCCCGGAAAAACGTAATGCCTTACGCAACCACGATGAGATACGGTTTTGGGCCGACTATGTTGATCCGACCAAAGCTGGCTACATCTATGACGATCTGGGCAACTATGGCGGTATTGACTTAGGGGAACTATTTGTAATCCTTGGAGACCAGAATGCGGATCCTTTCGGGGAGGACAACCTCCCTGGCGCAGCTCAACAACTGCTTGAACATTCGTTGACTAATTCCGAGATGACACCCAGTAGTAAAGGAGGGCCGGAACAGGCTGCCTTACTTGCTTCAACTTCCTGGGATTATCAAGGAGATCCAGCATTTGCAACGGTAAGTTTTCTAGAAGATTCACCAGACTATATCAGCCGGCGAACTGGGATTCTACGCGTGGACTATGTACTCCCCAGCATCGATTTTGCGATTACAGATGCCGGCGTATTTTGGCCTTCAAAGGATGAACCTTTTTTTGAGCTAGTAGGTGGATTTCCATATCGTAGCTCAGATCACCGCCTCGTCTGGATCGATGTGGAAATGCCCAAGGACTAACGGTTAATTGTTCAGATTGATCTGATATATTTGATTAGCTAGCGCGAAGTTCCGTGTTACTCTCCTAGAAGGTTCGTCTGCTACGAGCCTCAGATTATTCCTTCGTACTATTGGTTCAATTAAGACTATTGGGGAAGGGGATAGCAATTACCGGTATTCAATTGAATCGTGTGGTCCGGGTTGGCTACCAAGGAACACATTTGGGTGGCTCCTGACGGCCGTTCACTGACGCTGTAGCCGGTAAATGGATTCGGTCCCCCATAAAGCACCCAGGATTCCGCGGTAGGTCCGGCGCCTGCGTTCTGCGGTGGGACCGTATTCCAGAAGAAATGGATATGGGTGCCGGGCAATTGGGGCGTATAGCCAATAGGCGTGTAGTTAACCACATAACGACCGCCATCGATCCCGATGCTATCTATTCGAACGGAAGGACCGGCGGCCGTGGTTGGGGATGGGGCAACTGTTGGGGCAGTCGTTTCCGTAGGTGGCGGCTCCGTCGCCGTTGGTTGAACTTCGGTAGCCGTTGCTTCAGGCTCTATAGTTGGCGTGCTTGTAGAGGTTGCTGTCGCAGCTGTCGTTGTTTCACTTGGCACTGCAACGATCTCCGTGGCTTCTTCAGGTGCTGCTGATGTGGCAGCTTCAGATGTTTCAGCTGCTTCAGTTTCAATTATTCCCGCTTCACTAGTCGGCTCATCCCCCCCAATACCGGGAATTACGCCTGTAGCCGCCAGGATCGCAGCGATGACCAGACAGCCAACAAGTAGAGCGACAACGCCAATTCCTCCAAACAAAAGCATATTATTGCTTTTCTTTTCCCCAGCTGATTCCGGTGGTCGGGTCATTGCACCCGTAGGCGATACGGGTGGGGGAACAGTCTGAGTTTGGCTGGAAGGTTGTTGGGGAACAGGGACCTCAGGCGCTTCTACCTCGGGCATAGTTAACATTTGACTAGCGGCTGCTGCAGCAACAGGCGCCGTCGCCGGTCCGCCAATAGCGGTCCCATCGAGTTGAGCCGCCAGAAGAGCCTCCGCCATCTCATCACCCGTCTGAAAACGTTCCGCTGGGTTCTTGGCCATAGCCCGCTCGATTATCGCCACTAAATCCTCAGGAACATCAGGACGGATTTGTCGTAGATCCGGGACGGGATCATTAACGTGCATCATCATGAGGGTCAAAGCGGAATCGGCTTGAAAGGGGGGTTCGCCGCTTACCATCTCAAAAAGCATTATGCCCATGGCATAAATATCCGTGCGTCCGTCTACCTTTTCGCCACGAATTTGCTCTGGTGACATATATCGGGCTGTTCCTAGCACGGCGCCTGTAGCAGTGTGGGTGTCACCACCTACGATTTTTACAACGCCAAAGTCCATCAAGATGGCCTGACCCATGACGTTTAACATGACATTAGCCGGTTTGATATCACGATGGACCATTCCCCGACCGTGGGCATAGTCTAAGGCTTTTGCTACACTCGAAGATGCCTCTACGATCTGATCAAAAGGCATTTGCCGCCCGGCTTTGCTTAGTCGAGCCAGATGGGCCTGCAGGCTTTCCCCCGGGATAAATTCGAAAACGATGTAGTAATCATCTGCATCGTGATCGAAATCAAACACCTGGATGATATTTGGATGACGTAAACTGGCAACGGCTGCCGCCTCTTCTTCAAAACGACGAACAAATTCAGGATCGGTAGAAAGGTGAGAATGGATTAGTTTTACGGCAACGACGCGCCGCAGGTTTGGATCATTGGCCTTATAAACAGCCGACATGCCCCCCTGGCCAAGCAGCTCAGTGATCTCATAACGTTCTCCAATCGTTTTTCCAACCCAGTTCTGTGGACTCATCTCATGTCTCCGTAACAACTGCTGTAGCTGTCGTTCTAATTACTGGCCCCACTCGAGAATTAGCTACCAAAGCGAGAGATGCCGGCAGTTCTTAGAAATGATTTTGTAGGCATTTTGATAACGCGATCTATGCAAGATTTAATGATTTAGTCTGCCATTATAGACCAACAGAGGCTTATTGCCGACTGAAAATTCATATAAATTATCCTTATTGTTGTAGCAATAAGTTACTCAAATAAGTGAAAAAACAGGATCAGCAAGAAATAAGTCTAGAATCGGGTAATACTTTGTGATTGATAGGGATAAGCTGATATACTGAGATATAGGATTTTGATGGTTGTTATACTTTGTGGAACCGGTAAACGATTCGACATCAATAGTTGCTATTTAGGTTGGATTATCAGAAAACGCATGGTTAAGTGCATCTAACTTCAAGGAGGGAAGCAATGCGGATGAGAGACGTGGTAGCCGTCGTGATGGGAGGCGGTGTCGGATCTAGACTATATCCCCTAACACGAGATCGAACTAAGCCCGCCGTTCCGTTTGCCGGAAAATACCGTCTGATTGATATTCCCATGAGCAGCTGCTTTCATTCCGATATTGAAAAGATCGCGATATTGACTCAATTTAACTCGGTTTCTCTACATCGTCACATCAATCGCACTTATATGAGAGACATATTTACCCGGGGTTGGGTTCAAATCTTGGCGGCGGAACAGACTTACCGCAGTGGCGACTGGTACCAGGGAACGGCCGATGCGATTCGAAAACAAACGATCGAAATTAAGTCGGCTGCGGCGAAATATGTTTTGATCCTAGCTGGTGATCACTTATATCGCATGGACTATCGGAAATTCGTGCGCCATCATGCTGAGTCCAATGCTGATGTTACGATCGCCGTCCAACCGGTTAGTCGAGAAGAAGCTGCCTCATTTGGCATTCTAAAGATGAACAAATCTGGCCAAATTGCGCAGTTTACAGAGAAACCCACGACTGACGAAGAGCTTGAGGGTTTGGAAAGTGGTGACGATGAAGGAAAGCCGTATATGGCTTCCATGGGCATCTACGTCTTTAATGAAGAGACGCTGTTTAAGATGCTTGAAGAAAATCCAGGCACTGATTTTGGCAAACACATCATACCTGAAGCTATTAGCAGCCATAAGGTTGTAGGCTATGTTTATGATGGTTATTGGGAAGATATCGGTACAATTCGACGTTTTTATGAAGTGAACCTAGATATGGCTGCTCCTCTGCCGAAATTCAATCTATATGAGCCAGCCAGACAGATTTATACGCGTCCCCGTTTTCTTGCTGGTTCGAAAATAGAGGGTGGTAGCTTGACGAACGTTCTTTTAGCTGACGGTTGCCGAATTCAAGAAGCAAGCATTCGTAACTCGGTTATTGGGCTTCGTAGCATTATTGCCGGCGGAGTGACGATTGAACGGTCGGTTATCATGGGTGCTGATTTTTACCATTCTCCAACGCTTGGCGAAGACTATTGGGTTGATGGCGTTGAACGTTTAGGCATCGGTCCTGATTCTGTAATTCAGGGAGCGATAATTGACAAAAATGCTCGCATCGGCCGCCAAGTTATTATTCGTAATATCCCCAATCGACCTGACGAGGAGCATGAAAACTGGGTTTCCCGTGAAGGCATTGTCATCGTTCCTAAGAACGCGGTTATCCCTGACGGAACAGTAATTTAAGCAAGCCGTATTTTGATTGGTGAACGACTTTGTTTAATTGCGACTTATCCCTGGAAGGAAAGTCGCCAATCCAATCGGCTAAGGCCTTAAAGCAAAAAACAAAGTAACCCAAAAATCTGTTTTCATAGTGGTTGGCTGGTGTACTTATTTACACCTTGGCGAAGTAGTCAGACCTACTGTCAGTAGCCTATTTGCGGTTACGATAGAGGAATAATTGGACGGAACTAGTACCCCACTATCTGGCATAATTCAAAGGGACAAACCGGAGGTTCATAATGAAACGAGTGTTAATATTGGGTGCGGGTTTTGGCGGCCTATCCGCCGCTCATACTTTGAAATCCTTGCTGCCGGCTGAAGACGAAATCATCGTTGTTGACAGAGCTTCCCATTTTATGGTTGGCTTTCGAAAAACATGGGAGATTTTTGGCGAACATCCGCTTGGTGCTAACGCAGGCGACCTATCTAAACTGGCAAATTATGACATTCAATATGTCCGAGGCGATATCACAAATATCGAACCTGATGGCCGAGCAGTTGAGGTAGACGGCCGTCGTTTGGAAGGTGATGCCATCATCGTCGCCCTGGGAGCCCAACTTGCACCCCAAAGCATACCGGGTTTGAGCGAATATGGCTTAAATATTTATGCTGTCGACTCTCTTGGAACTGTAAAGGATGCGCTTGCTTCCTTTGGCGGGGGACGGATCGTGGTCGGCATCTTTGGTCTACCTTACAAATGTTCAGCAGCGCCTTATGAAATCGCCCTATTAGTCAATGAAAACATGAAAGCTCGCGGCGTTGCCGCCGAGGTCGAGGTCTTCACCCCACAGCCCATGTCACTGCCCGTTCTCGGCGATGCTGGTTGCGGTGTTATCGAAGGCCGGTTGAGCGGACATAGCATTGGATTTTATCCGCTTCATAAAGCGGTCTCAGTTACCGAAAGACAGATTCAATTTGCCAATGGCAAAGAGAGAAGTTTTGATCTTCTGCTGGCCATTGCGCCCCACCAATGCCCCGATGTCGTCGTTGAAAGTGGCTTGACAGGTGGTGGGGAGTGGTTAAAAGTGAATCCGCAAACCATGCAAACCTCATTCGAAGGCGTGTTTGCAGTTGGTGATATCGTGGCCATTCCGATGGCAAACGGCAAACGTTTACCTATGGCTGGCATATTTGCCGAGTCAGAAGGGCAGGTGGCTGCCCAACAGATCGCCGCTGAATTTGAGAATCTCGAAAGCGAGACCTCTTTTTCGGGATTCGGTGGTTGTTATCTTGAAGTAGGCGGAGGTCAGGCGATGATGGTTGAGGGCAACTTTTTGGCCCAACCAGCCCCTCAAGTTGAACTAAACGGTCCAAGTTCCGATTACTATCAAAAAAAGATTGCGTTTGAACGAGAACGCTTGCAGCGCTGGCTAGGCTAAAATTCAATTAATTTTGTTGATCAGTTACGAGGTTCTGAGGCACCCAAATTCTCGAAATACTCTTGCAACAATCGATGAATAAAAATATTGCCACCGCCGACTTTGCGCAATAACACTAATCTGCTGGCGTAATTTAAAAATCTTATAAGGTCCCAAGGTAGTAAATCTTTCACCGAAAGCACGAAACGAACGAAGTAATGTTTTATGACATTACTTGCACCGTAAAGCGGAAGGGTAAATAGAGCGATAAGGATGCCGGTTAATAATCCCGTCGTTAGTGCTGATTCTAGATCAATACTCTTTTGAGGTTGTAGATACTGATCGATTATTTGTACCATTAGGGAGATCACACTCATAGCACTCCCGGCAATCAAGGCAGCGATAATCGAATTTCTGAAAGACAGGATAATGACTTCATTGGGTCTGCTTTTAACTTCGAGGCGGCTTCCTGTCAAACCGCCCAATAATAAACCAGCCGAAGTAAAAATAGTTATAGTCCGCCAAAGTCCATTGTAACCAAAAAGTATTGTTTCGATGATCTCGGCGACAGCAGCCAAAGCTAAGCCATACAGGGCCCCTTTGGCAGCACTATGCCAGGACCAAGTCAGAGCCTCAACCATACGAATTTCCGTCCTATATGTTCCACCGTGCCCATAGCGAGAGATCGCGATAAACATGAAGGCTTCCGAGATTCCTAATGAAAACGCCAATGCTGATTCACCAACTGGCACAAGAAACAATATAGTGGCAACAAATACAGCTACTCCTGTTATCGTCAGCTGCTTCCAGTCTTGCCGGTCAAAATTCGTCTCTTCCTTGCCCCAGCGACGTTCGAATAAAACGATGTTAATGACACCAATCAGAATGCCAAGCATCGAATTGATCGCAAGGGCCGAAACGCTGGTTAGAGATGTTGCCCATTGGGCCGTTTCCGGCACCATTCGAGCCATTAGCTGCAAAAACAGCCACATGACAAATCCCCCAAGAAATCCAGTCGCCAGCCATATTGATAATAGATAAAGCCAGCGCCAGTAACGAGATGGCAGCCAACTAGGTTGTAATTGTTCCACGAGTAGCAGCGTTTGATTGTGAACCGTCATCTGGTGTGCTAAACAACCCAGCCATGATTTTGTTTTCATTGGAGAATATGGAGAATCGATATCGCGATGCTGAAACATGCGGCTAACGTATGAATCAAACAAATGTCGCTGCCTGGATTGGGTATCGTCCTCGTCAGCCTTCAGATCTTCTAGCAATCTATTGCCATCTTCATCCGAATAAGCAAGTCGCATAACGCTTAACATCAAAGGCGTTTTGGCCATCTGCTGCCAGGCTTCTTCCTGTTGTATAATTTTTCGCAACTTGTCCATTTGTGGACCTGCGGATCGGAGATAATCATCCACTTGAACAGGGGTTAATGGCTGAAGCAAGATGGCTCCACTCAATATCAACGAGACGCCAGTGGCTGCATATGCTTGCGTCCGACTACAAACGACGATATTGATTAATCCATGAGATTCGCGGAATTGGTTGATAGCACTGGCGCAGGCTGCCCTGTGTGGTTGAGGCACCTCATCAAACCCGTCGAGTAATAACACTATTTCTTGATTATTAAGCCATTCTCGCCCCATCCGACGTGGTATCTGATATTTGGATGTAATATCTTCGACAACCCAATCGGGAATCTGCTTTCGTTTATCAGTCCATGATGCCAGGTTTAGGATCACAGGAATCGGCTGTTTTGGATCCTTTTTGGCCAATTCAGTAAGTTGTCCGGCTAGTTGCAACAGTGTGGTAGTTTTGCCTGATCCCGGATCTCCTAGTATCAAGAGCGCATTGTCTGCATCTCGCATTGTGTCGATCAGCGACTTGTTGGCGGCCAACTTATTTTCCAATATTGAAGCGCCAACATGACCTCTCCAAGGATGGTCTATGGCATCATTGAATTGTTGTCTGGTTAAATCGATTAAAGATGCTTCTTGAATAGAATGTTGTAAAACACCGCGTACCCAGAAGTTATAAACTTTGTCTAACAGAATAAGTTGGTTTTTTCGCTCCCTGGTTGTGATTGCAGGGCTAGTTTGGCTTGCTGGTATTTCCAAACCATCATCTGAAATCTCGAGTAATTCAGGAAAGATCTGCTGGCGCTCGGTTGCATTCAGTGGCCGATAGTTGCCCGCCTGCAATAATTCGTCAGCTTCAAGTGGTTTTCTCAGTCCACCGTGCTTGTGAAGTAATTCTACTAAGCCTACTAATACCAGCCGGTCATCTTCACTGATCTTGCTTTTGTTTCGCTCCCAGTCGCTGACGGCCGCGCCAGAATAACCAAGATCGCCTAGATAATCTCCCAGTAGCTCCCCCAAGCGCACTTGCGTTAGCTGACCACCTCGAACTGGGTCTCGACATTCTCGTCGGTGTTGCCGCAGTTTCTCCCCGAATGACTCCATATCCCCTCTCTACCCTCCTTCGTAATCAAGCAAATGAAACGTTTCTGCGATCAAATATTTTGCCTGGTGAGAAGCACCTATAATACGACCAAGAACAAATCAGAATCAGTTCCTTCATTTTTGCTCAAGTTGCCAATCTTTCTAGTTCGTCAATTGCCTCTGACAAAATGGTAAAAGCGCTTTCAACAGGTTCAGCGGTAGTCATATCTATCCCCGCAAGATTGAAAAGGTCAATTGCATATAATGATGCCCCAGCCTTTAGGAAATTAAGATATTGCTCAACTGCGCCGCTTCGACCAGAAAGTACGCCAATGGCCAGAGCACTGGCGGCACTGATGCCGACAGCGTATTGAAATGTATAGTATGGACTAAAGAGGTGCGCGAATTGAGCCCAGGTAATGGCTATTCTTTTTGTATCCACTACCATCGTGTTTCCATAGGCTTCTTTAAACAGATCCGTCATGACTTGGTTGAGGATCTGTGTTGTCAATGGTTGCTTTTGTTCCGCCCTATTGAAGATTTCAAATTCAAACCGGGCCAAGGTAGGCATGGTGAAGAAGTATCGATGAAAATTAAAAATCATTTCGTCCAGTAACGTTATCTTGAAGGTGGGATCATCCTGTTTTTCCCGCAGCAAATAGGCACGAAGCAGTGCCTGGTTGAAATTGGAGGCTGTCTCAGCGACAGATGAAGACATGCCTTCGAAATTATAGACCCCGGGCTGATTTTCATCAGTGTAGTAAGCGTGCATCGAATGGCCTAATTCGTGGGCCAGGACACTCATGCTTAATACCGATTCGTCATAGCTCATAAAAATGAAAGGAGGCGTATCAACTCGAAGCCAGGCGGCCGCTCCCTGCATTTTGCCTACATTAGGCGCGAAGTCGACCCACCGATCCTCAAGGCAGCCGCGACGCATTATTCTTACATATTCCTGGCCAAGAGGTGCGAGCCCGCCAGCTATCCAATCCACCGCTTCTACATAGGGGATCTTTGGCTCTTCTTTTACAATTGGTGCCCAAACATCAAAAGGATGTAATTCATCTAAGCCGAGAATCCTACGTTTAACATCCCAGTATCGATGCCAGACCGGCAGCATCTTTTTGAATGTGTCGATGACATTATGAAAGACCTCAACCGCCAAATTTGCGGGGGCAAGTTGCATATGTAAGACTGAATCATAGTTTCGGGCTTTGGCCAGGAACACATGCTGCTGGACAGAAGTAATATAATTACTCGCCAGGGAATTTTGTAAAGCGAGATGACCGTCATTGAAGTTTTCCCATGCCGTTCGTCGTCTATCTCGATCCGAACTCTGGATGCCGTTTGGTGTGATCGTCGATTGATAGACAGCATGTAAATCGCCTTTGCTGTCTTTGGCATCGGCGAATTTCATATCCGTGTTAGTCATATCAGTGGCTGTTCGCCT
>JBFFVR010000032.1:0-10377 GCA_041570685.1 Promineifilaceae bacterium (SeqCode) | reverse complement strand
TTGAACGTCACTCCCCGTGAATGCAGCCGCTGCATGTTAGGCAGCGCGACTCCGGCCGGCAAAGATTGGTGAGCATACTCCTGGTCAGTAACGATAACCAAGAAGTTACAACGCTTATTTGACATTTTTCACTCCTCTTGTCTTTTCAATGGATTCTGGTACTTGGTCCGGAATATATTGCAGCATCAACAACGGAAGACCCAAATCAACCAGGCGGCTAATAACACCTAATAGAGCAGATTGATCTTGAAATTGTCCGGTCATTGTTGTCACCTGATTTTCATCCGGATCGACTTCCATGTGAACAATCATATCCCCGAAATAATCTGACCAACTCCTGTCCAGATCTCCTTGGACATAGATCTGATAGGTTGCTGGTTCATGTACCTTGAGCTTGGTTACTTTGTCCATCCAGTACTTCCTTGATCTGAATACCTTGCATATATGCAAGGATAATTGGCCATGATGACGAGCGCAGTGTCCTAAGGTAGAAGAAAAGTAGTAGATTCGTTTTGCCGAATAGTGTTTTGACATCGCAGGCAATTAGCCTTAATCTTGAATAATCGCGGTCCCGTTATCGGATTTGCGCGTTACGAAGACACTAATTGGCACCCGGGCGATCATTACAGAAGTTTCTATGGAGACTCCAGCATTCCTGCAGACCAAGCTACAACGACCACATGTCGAGGATGACCTCGTCGCCCGCCCTCGACTGATTAAGAAGATCAAACGAGGTTCAGAACGATCGTTGACTTTGATTTCGGCTCCAGCTGGCTTTGGAAAAACAACATTTCTATCGTCTTGGCTGCAGGAATACGAAGGAAATCATGGCTGGATGTCATTAGATGAGAACGATGACGATACAGGGATCTTTTTGCGCCATTTCACAGCTGCCATCCAGAGAGTCTTCCCGAAAGGCTGTGATGGCATCCTTCATTTGCTAGACGCACCTCATCTGCCCCCTCAAGACTACCTCGCCAGCAAGATAGTCAATGAACTCGCAGACCTCCCTGGAGAATTGATTCTGGTTCTGGATGACTATCAATTCATCCAGGTTGAGACAATCCATCAGGTGCTTACGACCCTGATTCAGAACATGCCCTCCCAAATGCATCTGGTGATAGCGACTCGCAAGGATCCGCCTTTTCCTCTCTCTCTTTTGCGCGGTCGGAGACAAATGCTAGAGATCCGAGCTAACGATCTGCGTTTCACGCCCCAAGAGGCCAAGACCTATCTCGAGGGTGCGCTGGGAGAAGAACTGGACCAAAAGGCGATTACATCACTCACGAATGGCACCGAAGGCTGGATCACTGGATTGCGCCTGGCTGCCCTCTCCTTGCAGGGACAAGCCGACCTGAAGGTTTCTGCCGATGTTTTGGAGGGAAGTAGCACCTTCTATGTCAGGGAGTATCTGTTCAACGAGGTTTTCTCTCGTCAACCGGAAGAATTACAGGATTTCTTGTTGCGAACATCTATATTGAATCATTTCTGTTCCGACTTATGTGATGCTGTAATCGGCGTATCTAACAGCCATTCACTGCTAGAAAGATTGGGTCATCCCAATTTGTTTCTCGTCTACTTGGACGCTGAGCAAAATTGGTATCGTTATCACCATCTGTTTCGAGATATGTTGCGCCACCGCATGAGGAGAGCATTTAGCAAGGAGGAGATAGACGACTTGCATAGTAACGCCAGCGCCTGGTATGGCACAAGTGGCATGATTGAGGAAGCGCTCAATCATGCCTTGGCAGCTGGCGACACGGATGATGCGGTGCATTTGATTGAGACTAACCGGCACGAGCTCTTGAACATCGAGGATTCTTCCTCATTAGAGCGATGGCTGAATAAATTGCCAGATGGCGTCGTGCAAGAGAGACCCGCTCTACTCTTGGCAAAAGCTTGGATCTTTGAACTTAGTTTTCAAAGTGCCAAGATTCCACCGATCTTGGAGAAAGTGGAGACGCAATTGAGCAGCGAGGATGCGGTTTGGACAAAAGATCAGATCCAGGATGCCCTTGGGGAAATCGAAGCTCTAAGGAGTTTCCTGTATTTTCTACAGGATGAAAGTGAACTGGCCTTGAAATATGCCTTGGCTGCCCTTCAACAGATTCCTGTTACCCACACGTTTGTCCGCTCCATAGCAATCGTAATATTGGGGATGGCCTATCACAACATTGGACAATCCGCTCAGGCGTTTCGCGAGCTAGATGTTTTCCTGTCGAAGGCCAGCTCCACTACAACAGTCGCCAGGGTTCTGATTGCCCAAATCTATATCTATTTGCTGCAAGGCGCTCTTAACCAGGCTGAACATTTGCTGGAACAGCTTAAACAGGTAACTGAAGAGAGAAACTTGACGATCAGTAGAGTGGTCTTCCATTGGTTGATTGGGCGAATCAACTACGAGAGAAACAATTTTGATGAGGCCAGTAAACATTTTTCCATAGTTTTCGAACTCCGATACAACGCGCAATTCATTATGGTACACGACAGCATGATTGCTATGGCCATGATCGAACATGCACAAGGGAATCCGGAAAACCAAGGAAGTGCGTTAGCCGACTTGCGTGAATTCTCTCATGAGAGAGGATTGACTGGCAGGCTTCCTGAAATTGATATCTTGGAGGCACGCCTCGACCTTCAGTCTAATGACGTTAAGCGTGCAATCGAGCGAATGCGGTCAATCCCTTCTGAAATCCCAACCTTAATGCTGATATTTCTGGAAATCCCAATCATCTCCAAGGCCCAGGCACTTATCGCCCAGGGGACCGTTGCCAGCTTGCAGGAAGCCACCCAATTGTTGGAGGACCTGCTGGCCTATAATCAAGCGATGCACAACAATCTCCAGCAGATCAGGATCTTATCCTGCCTGGCAATAGCTTATCAGGCTCAGGGACGAATCAGAAATGCCCAAGATGTGCTTGAAGAGGCTCTAAAACTGGCTCAACCTGGTGGTTTTATTCGCACCTTTGTAGATTGTGGTCCACAAATGGCCGAACTACTTTTACATGTCGCAGAAAAAGGTATTAAAGCCGATTATGTTCGACAGATTTTGGCTGCATTCCCGGGACATCCTCGCATAGCTGAACAACAAAGGCTAGCGTCAGTGCTCGCCAGCAATGATCTAGTGGAACCTCTTACTCGTCGTGAACGCGAAGTATTGGTGTATTTGGGTAAGTGGTTGTCCGATAAAGAGATCGCTGAAGAGTTGGTTATTTCATCACGTACAGTGAAGAAGCATGCAAGCAATATCTATGGCAAGCTGGGAGTCAAGAATCGCATGCAGGCTGTCGAAAAGGCCAAGGATTTGGGTCTACTCTAGTTTCAGCAATTTCACCAAGCTACCACCTGAATTCGCCTGATCGTTCAAGCTTGTAGGAATGCATACAACTGGGAGCCTTTTGTCTTTGGCAAGGGGAAACTTCTTGTTTTTTTTCTACTTCTGGACAATGCGCCCATCACGCTTTCCTATTAATCTATGGTGACTGGGAAGCACATCGCAGAATCGAAAACGGAGGAGTTTTGACGAGACGTGGCGGGGCAAGAAGGACCACGAGGATGGTCGGAAGACGGTGTAGACGAAGACGACAGAGGAGAGTCATTTTGGCTGGAGTTGCCCTAGTATAGGCTGGTCACAAGCTGAGCCAGAAGAAGGCTCAGAAAATCGAAGAGCATACCGGCAAACCGTTCCGCCCAAACGCCAATGGTGTACTAGATCAAAGCCAAGGCGATCAGGATGGTGGAAATCAGAACTTCTGTGGGCATATTCTTCTTCTCTAGACGGGAACTGGCGACATTCGTATTTTTTTCTCGCGTAGCGAACAAATAAGGGGGCCTTTGATCAACCCTATCTTCGCTAATCAGCATCACAGAAGTCGATACTGGAAATAACAAACGGCACTGGGATAGCCGATATCCTCAGGTGAGCACTGCGACTTTGTGCGTTCTTAATTGGAACTGGGTGGCTCCCTAAATCAGCCCAAGCGGGATAAGGTCCCCAGCATCGTTAGGGTGTCCTACTGAATCTGTAAGGGAGCTCAGTTCTTCCGCGATACTTACTCGCCAAATGGATCAAATGTTGTAGTCAACAAGGGAGGCGGGTTCGGAAAATATAAAGCTTCGAACCAGCCTCCTGTGCGATCGTAAAATGTTAGAAGGGTGATAACAGTTGCTGGTCAATTATTAGCTGGTTCAAGGATATAACCTGAGATGATAAAATCCGACGTGGGATCAGGACTTACGCGACTACCGGTGAAGAATGCCTTCAATCCTTCATAGGCGCCGTATCCGTGGGCTACAGCCCGGAAGTGACCGATTCCTTGGTCATCCCGGCCACCAGTGAAGCTTGTAGTCCAATAACCATCATGATTCTCAATCTGGCTCGTTCCCCACCAGGGTCCGACGACACCTGCCGGCGGTGGAGCAGGACGTAAGTTGAAATTGATGATCAAGGTTTCTACACCATCCAACCTATCATCCGTCATATCGTTGAATGACTGGAGCATCATTCCCCGGCAATGTTCGTTGCCACCCGGGAATGTGCATACACCAGGATTTAACAATGGGCCGGCCTTGCCGACGCCAGTGAAATGGACCTTATTGGCTTTTGCTGCAACAGGCACAACGGCCGCGACAAGCATCAACGAGACTAGCAATGCGCCAATCACTATTTTTTTCTTCATTGGATATCTCCCCGTTATTTGGCTTACTCTTAAAAATAAAGCACCCCTAATATGCTTCCGTCAATTAATCTAACAGATAATCAACCTCCTTTGGATGCGAAGAAACCGATCACATCCGAGTATTACAACCACTAAGTGTTCAACAAATGGTCGTTGGCAACCCCAAAAAGCTGCCCATAATTATGCCCTCGCGTTTATGGTGGGGACAATACAATAAAATTATAAAGAGTATCGAAAACCGTTGTCAATTGTTTCAGAAGGGTAGCCACCTTTGTGCCTCGCTACCTTCACCCTCTACGTATTCCTTGAGACATTCGATGTAGTCTGCTTCCCTATCACGACAGTAGTGGCATTGTGGCGATTGGTTTTGTCAATTGCATCCACTCCATTCGGCCGCTTCGGGCGTCGTTAGCCATTCTTCAGCCATGAATACATTCTAGCCTTTTTTGCGGTCCGCGCAGTTATGGTGATTGATTGGTATGTTGAAGGTTTCTTAATTGCATTCAGACCCACAAACTTAAGTGCCAGGTCGTTTCAAAAATTCAGAGTCAATATGCTATAATTATTGTTAAGGAGTCGCGCCCCACTGACTCGAACTTCACAATTCTTCAGCCGTGTGGGTGCAGTAGGGGATAGAAGATGAGCTCCACAACAGAGGTCAGAAGTTGCAATGACCGAGTTGTTTGGGATGGGTGTCAAAGGATCCTGCGCAAGGTTTTCCCGTCGAAGATTACACACAAGTCTGGACGAATTTACCCAATTTCGGCTTCAGAACGACCCATTGCTCAAATCATTGCAATTGGCACCCCAAATGGCGTTGACTCAACCTGGTTATTGGCATCTATAACAGATAAGACGGAGTATTTTGATCGAGATACAGGAGAGAGACAATGTACATCAGGACTGTCAAAGCATCAATCTTCGTGTTAGTTTTGCTAGTATCGTTATTCACTTTGGTAGCTTGTTCATCATCTGAAGATGCTGAAACAACAGGAACCGAAATCACCGACATAGTTTGGCAGTGGGAACGTGTAACAGACAGACCTTCTGGCGAGACAACTACCGTTCCAAATCCGGAAAACTACACATTAATCTTTAAAGATGACGACACTTTTTCCGGGCAGGCCGATTGCAACCAAATTAGCGGAACATATTCACAAGAAGGGGGCTTCACGCTCACCGTTGGTCCCTCAACAATGGCCTTCTGTGGGGAAGATTCGCTTGACCAGCAATATATCGATTTGCTAAATGGTGTCGTTGCTGGCGGGCCCGATGGTGCAGGTGGATTTGCGCTTGAATGGGCCGGTGCTGAAAAGCGTATGGAGTTTAGTAATGGAGGGGCGGCCTAAGAAACATTAACCTAACAGGTATTCTTTAGCGAGGTCTTGGCCCTTAGCAACATCTAAGTCAACTTCATAATCACTAATCTGGCACATAGTGGCTGGCTATCCAGAAGTTCCACTCAGTTAGGTAGCTTCTACGAAAATCGGGAAGCTTCAAGCGTTCTTTAGTAGTAGATGCCTAGTGAGGAGATACTAGTTCACCGGCAAGAAATAGTATTAGAAGTGCTCCAATCACGGTTGAGACATAGACGAGAAGCGCATTCTCCTGCTGCCTGATGATAGAAAGGAGACCTAGGAAGAAGGCTGAAATTCCGGCAACCATCCCAGCAAGCATCGTAAGGGCTAATACTGGTCTCGCGGCAATATCTGCCAGTATAGTTCCTCCCGCCGGGGTTGATTTATATAGCGAGCTTGTGAAAGATGAGCCGATGATAAACAGTATTGGCATTGTGACGATGAGCCCGACCGACCACTTACCCAATGTAGTTCCTGGTGTAATCCTCAAAAGTTGTCTACTCATGCTTTCGTCCCCAGCCCCTTTGCAGTGGATTCAGGGTAGCGGCCTTTCTTGCTCGCCACCTTCACCCTCTACGTATTCCCTGTGATTCGATGTAGTCTGCTCAGTCTGCTCCCCTATCACGACAGTAGTGGCATTGTGGCGATTGGATATGTCAATAGCACCCACTCCATTCGGCCGCCTCGGCCGTCATTAACCATACATCAGCCATTTCTAGATTGTACCCAACTGAGGTATCACCTGCATAAGCTGAACTGAAGATTCCAATGGCTCCAAAAATGATCTGAGCAATTCTGGAAGTGTGGTTCCATATACTGTGGTGTCCTTCTTTCATCAAATGATACTTACTCTGGTTCCCTAACCATAGTTCTAGTCACCATCTCCTCACCTTCCGAACAATAGTCCCAAGACGCAACCATATTGTTATCACTGATTTTGCCAGGATACATAATATCTGGGCATTCGAATCGATCATAACCAACGAAGATAGTTCTAGTATATGAAACAATATTGGCCGCGCCATTACATCGATAGCGAGTGGATTCAGGTCCTCCAAAAGCCCTTAAAGATAAAATGCCCGATTGTTTGAATTCATACGATGTATTATTTTCAATCACAAACCACTTTCCAATCAGATCGGAGCAATTTGCCTGTCTTCCATCACGCTCAATATCAACAAGTATCTCTTCGATTGGTTTGTCAAGTATTGGTTTATTTTGAGCGTTGAATTGTAGTCCACGAACGATTGCTAGGACCAAAATTGCAATGAGTAAGCCGGTCGCTAAGGACTTCCAATCTATCTTAGACAACTTCCTTTAAACCTGATTCATAGCTGATTTCATTAGGGACACCTTGTTAACACTCATAAAGGCAATAGGCTTATTATTGGTACAGTCTAGCTTATTTATACTGTGTTGATTTGCCAAAACCTTGCGAATATCTGCGCTGATACGCAAAAAGTGGATAAGATGAGCTGCTCTAACAACGGCGAAGCCACAACCGAGGCTCGGGAAGAGGCTGTTTGTCGTGTCATGGCTGCCGGTGGCTGGCTAAACGTGATGGGTGAGGGTGCGGCCACTGTCAAGCTCAGAATGACTCGCCAGCCTACTCGGCAAGTTCGTCGTGATACCACTTGCGAATAGAAGCCATTTGGCTGGTCCGTCAAGCGGCCGGAAGAATACCAGATTCGTTTGACGGTGCCCTACCATAGCCGTCGGCCGTGGATCATCGATTTTTACCAGGTGGATAGGCAGCGCTCGTTCAAGTTGTCCGGTTGTTGAGTCGAGGATGACGAAGAATCAGTGGACATTGCAACCAATTTTTCCTTACCAAAATCACTTGCTTCGCCAGTTCAATCATCTTGTGTGATCGGTCGATGCCCGCCCGACAAGAAGGGGAGTAAATCTTAGATTATCATGTCAAGATCTAGATCTAGGGGCAACGAAGAAAGTCTTTTTAGGTTGCTAAAAGTTTATGGTCGGAATAAACAAACTAATGAGAACAGAGGAGACGGACTGACCTCTAGCGAAAGTCGTTTTAGTTCTGTAAGTTCATCAGAGTGCTGTGTCTGATAGGTGGAGTGGCGAGGTTGTCTCGGGAAGCCATTGCCTCGCCGGAAGGTTTGGTGGGGGGCTTTGTCAGCCGGTAGGCGAAACTACCCAATGAACTTACGCGCCAGTCCGTCTCTCCTGTACTAGATTGTAAAAGTCGTGAAAGGATAGGTGTCTGAAAAAAATCTGCTCTAACTTTACAGAGCGACGAGCACCAGAATTGATTCGTCACCAGGCTCTGCTTTCTTTACGACTTCTAGAAATGCCTGTGCTCCCCACGAAAAAAGACGGGTGCTGAAGCAAAAAGGGCTTAAGCCGCCAAGCTTGGGGGTCGAGTCGACCCGAACTTATTTATTCGGTGCCTTGGTCTGGTTGCCAGGGCTTTCTTTTGCCTCACTTCTTACAGATCCTTTTGGCCTGGGATTCAGTGATCTCGTGGATCAATAGACGTCCTGGCTTTGGCAAAAGAAACCGCCCACATGCATGGTCCTCTTGGTCCTGCTGTTCTTTTGAATTCATAAAACTATTGGCATAATTATGTCGTTAGCAACTTAAATCTTACCACCCCGGGGGGTAATTGACTGGCTGAATTGTGCTTGAGCGTTCCAGGCAGATAGCTGTGTGAATTGGCTAAGCACAAACTACGGATGTGCTCATCATCGTTCTATCATCCGTTTTTGTGCTGCTGGTGGGTTGGACCACCGTGGAACTGGTGGGCGACATCGCCGAGGTGCCCCGCGGCTTAGAAGCCTTGCCAACACCGGTCTTGCCCGATTTTAGCGCTTTTCCAGCCTTGCTGACCGCCACAATCGCGGCCGCCGTGGTCGGCCTGGCCGAGAGTTCCGGCGTTATCATCTCCTTATTGCTATTCACTTTCGAATTAAGGGTTCGAGCCCCATCGCGTCCGCTATTTTCTTGACAGCAACTGTTTTGAATTGCTACAATAGACTTTAGTGATACGTATCAGTGATTCGTGCCAGTGATAGGTATTATTAACAAAGGAGAAAGGGCGTGTATCGAAGCGATGAGCAAAAAAAACGACCGACTCAATCCGATGTTGCCGCTCGAGCCGGGGTCTCCCAAACAACAGTTTCCTATGTGATTAACGACAGTGATATAGCCATTCCCCAATCAACGCGCCAGCGTATCCTCGAAGCGATGGAAGAACTTGGTTATGTGCCGAATCTCAGTGCGAGAAGTCTACGGACCAACAAGACATATACCGTTGCCACGATAATTCCCGATATCAGCAACCCCTTTTATCCTGCGTTCCAACGAGGCATACAGGATGTAACGCGGAATAAAGATTATGATTTGATTCTCTATAATACGGATGAACTTGAAAGTGAAGAAAAACGCTGTTTGCGCTCGTTGAAGGAACGTCAGGTGGATGGTGCTATCGTCACTCTTTTTCATCTCGACCACCAGGCCTTAATACCCTTATTGGATAGCAATGTTGCCCTGGTCGCTCTTGTCCCTGCTGCACTGGATGTCGGCAATTTACCCCTGGACACGATCTACATTGACAATTCTGCAGCTGCCTTCAAGGCTGTTTGTTATCTGGTGGAAAAAGGACATTCACGCATTGGGATGGTCGCTGGAAGCGCCAATACCCCTACCGGCATGAGACGAATTCGCGGCTACCAACAAGCACTAGACAGCCACCATTTAGCTTTAGATGAGACAATAATTCGTGAAGGAGAATTTACGGAACGCGGCGGCTATGCCAGCATGAAAGAGCTGCTGACGATTTCTCCAAAGGTAACGGCTGTTTTCGCCGCCAACGATCTAATGGCTATTGGGGCGATGGTCGCCATTCGTGAGGCTGGCTTATCTATCCCTGAGGATATCGCCATCGTGGGCTTTGACGATATCTTTGCCGCTGCGATGATTAGCCCGCCACTCACAACTGTTAATCAGTTCAAACTAAATCTTGGCCGGCGAGCGGCGGAGATGTTGTTTGAGCGTATCGATGGATCCGTTACCGGAAACGGCCGTTCTGAAGAGATGCCTTTCGAACTGATCGTCCGGAAATCAGCATGAGCCAAAAAAATGGAGGGAGGTGGACAAATCAACGATATTGATGACGGACTATATTCAGGCCATTTGCAGTATTCGACAAAGTTATAAGTTGCAAGAAAAAGAAAGAAAAGGAGATTACAGATGTTACTAACAAATAGCCGGCTGCTATTTTTGCCCTAATATTAGTTCTCGTGTTGGCAGCTTGTGGCGGAGGCGATACTGCCGAACCTGCCGAGCCCGAAAGTGCCTCGGAAGACGAATCAGCT